>NZ_JAVDTD010000017.1:0-133124 GCF_031455655.1 Sphingobacterium sp. 2149
CCGATGGTATTGCCGTAACAGGTGGGAGAGTAGGTCGGTGCCTTTTTTTACACGGAAGCCCTTGCTGGAAACAGTCAAGGGCTTCTTTCGTTTAAATACCTCCATGGCCGTCGACGGGGCTGATCCATCGGCCATGCTCCGCAACCGGCACTGTCCTCAGTCGCACAGTGCATCTTCATAGAAGTCTGCCGATCAATCTTAGTCCAAACTTGCAATTGTATCGATAGTGGCTATTTCATAACTGAAGTACAGGAGTGCTCTTAAACAATAGATACGCCATAGCCATATTGCTTTTCTATAATTCTTGTATTCATGTTTTTGTATCTTGCTGTAAATATTACTTATTGGTCATATGAGAAATTGTTTCATCATCGCTTTCCTACTATTGTTTATCTTGAGATCAGGTATTTCCCAAGAGGTGCAAGATTACACTTTTCTTTCTTATGAAAACTATCTTCCAACTCCGGAGATAGGTATTGTTGATTTTTATAAGAACTTAAATGAAAAATGGAAATGTAATTGGAATATGAATCATGATAAAGCTTATGTAAGATTCGAGGTTAGTAAGGATAGTACCGTTAAGGTTGTTTCTAGCAACATTGGACATGTCGATATGATTGAGGAAATGAATCAGAAATTTTCTTCCATATCGAAGTTTAACATTCGATCCGAAGAAAGTAATGGTAACATATGATTTTAATTGAGTAACTTTGCATGGCAATGGGTACATTATTGGATAAAGGAGTTAAACCGTATAATCATTACGGGGCTTATTTAAAGCAAAAGTATAACGGACAGAGAGTGTTTAAAGTGATTGTGGATGGTAATTTTACTTGTCCAAATCGCGATGGCAGTAAGGGCTACGGCGGTTGTACGTACTGTAATGTTGATTCTTTTACACCGGATACAGCCCGCAAAATTCCTTCGATACGGGAACAAGTGGAATCGGGGATCGAAAGAGCCCGCAATAGCTATGGAGCTGAAAAGTTTATTATCTATTTCCAGCCAAACACGAATACGTATGCGCCGACTCATTTACTGAAAATGATGTATGATGAGGCCCTAAGCATTGATCCTGAAAATACCTTAGGTCTCTCCGTGGGAACACGTCCTGATTGTTTAGATTTTGAAAAGATCGCGTTATTGGAATCTTATACGGATCGTTATGATGTAGATTTAGAAATGGGAATGGAATCTATCTACAACGATACATTGGAGAAAATTAATCGAGGCTGCTCACACGATGAGTTTGTTCAGGCAATGGATATGTTAAAGAATACTCCTCTGGAGATTTGTGTACATACAATTTTTGGTTTTCCATGGGAATCTGAAGAGATGATGTTAAAGTATGCAGACGAGATTAACCGGTTTCCACAGATTAAATTTGTGAAATTGCACCACTTGCATATTGTAGAAGGCTCCATTATGGGGGTAAAATATAAAAGAGAACCTTTTGAACTTTTCTCGATAGAAGGTTATACTGATTTCTTAGCCAAATTGATTCCAAGATTACGGCCTGATCTGATTATTCAACGTATTTTCGGGATTGCAGACAAAGAATTGTTGATAGCACCAAATTGGGGCTTTCCCAAGTCACATATACAAACGGCAATAGATAAAGGTTTGGAGGCACGTCAGGTTGTGCAGGGGAGTCTTTTTTAAAGTCTATATCCGTTCCTATAAATTTTGCAACGCTTGCATTGAACCAGTGGTTTGAACGTAAAATAAGATAAATAAATAAGGCTTCTCTCGAGAAGCCTTATTTATTTATCTTATTAACGAAAAGGGGAGAGCTATTTTCCTTTTCCATTTAGCCCTCAACAATCGTTTTTAGATCCGCTGGAGAATAATTGATGGATTTTAAAGTTTTGTTGTCAGCAGTTCTGAATACTAAAAACTTGCCATCAACTTCTTTGTAATAAGATTCTACTCCTTTCAATTTATAGTGTTCTTGGGTAGCAATTGCTTCCGCTTCGTCTTTACATGCCTTACTCATGTTAGAACGTTGAACCTCATCAAAAAGGGCAGAGAATTTATCTTTTAAGCCAAATTCCAATACTGCGCCAGCAAGTACATATTGGATGTCACATAGTGCATCTGCAATCTCTACCAAATCTTTATCCTGGATGGCTTCTTCTAATTCTTTTAATTCCTCAGCAATCAACGATACCCTTAAAGCACATCGTTGTTCAGATGGAATAGTAGGCGTGTCAAGGATGGGATGTTGGAATGTTTTATGGAATTCCGCAACGGAAGAAAGTGTTTTCGGATCAGTCATATTCTTTGTTTTTTTATTTTAAAGAGCAAATATAAAAAATAAGGACGGTTAACTGAATGACCGTCCTTATTTTTATTGATATCCTTGAGCGATTAAAGGAGGTGCTTTAATTGCACGATTTCTCGTTCTTCTAGGTATCTCCAACGGCCACGAGGTAAGTCTTTTTTAGTCAGATTGGCATATACCACACGATCTAATTTAACTACTTCATATCCTAAAGATTCAAAAATACGACGTACGATACGATTTTTCCCTGAGTGAATCTGGATGCCGACTTCGCGTTTTGATCCGCCTTGAACATAGCTCAAATCGTCCGGTTTGATCACACCGTCTTCTAATTCGATACCAAAGTTAATTTTGTTAAAATCGCCCTGTGTAAGGCTTTTGTTTAGTTCGACATTATAGATTTTGCTGATGCTGTTACGCGGGTGCGAAAGCTTTTCGGCAAGGCTTCCATCATTTGTCATTAAAAGGAGTCCAGTCGTATTTCTATCAAGGCGACCAACAGGATAGATTCTTTCTTTGGTTGCTTTAGAAACAAGTTCCATCACCGTATGACGCTCTTGGGGATCGTCTGTAGTCGTGATATAATCTTTTGGTTTGTTTAACAAAACATAAACATTTTTTTCACGTTTCAAGCGTTCGTTGTTGTAGCGGATTTCATCTGTTGCAGGGTCTACTTTAGTACCCAATTCGGTAACAGGTTCTCCATTTACCCAAATGACACCAGCCGTGATAAGTTCATCTGCTTTACGTCTTGAACAAATACCAGCATTGGCGATGTAACGATTCAAACGAACTAAGCCGTCGTCTTCTGACTCCGCAGCTTTTTTCTTTGGACGTTTAATATATTGTTTTTCACCAAAGTTCTTGTTGTCATCGAAATTTCGACTTCTTTCTCCGTCAAATTTTCTGTTTGAAGACCTTGGACCGTCATTTCTGTCGGTACGTTTGAAGCTATCTTTTTTGTCGAAAGAACGCTCTGATCTGTCGAATGACCTTGGACCGTCATTTCTGTCGGTACGTTTGAAGTTATCTTTTTTGTCGAAAGAGCGTTCTGATCTGTCGAATGACCTTGGACCGTCATTTCTGTCGGTACGTTTGAAGTTATCTTTTTTGTCGAAAGAACGTTCCGATCTGTCGAATGATCTTGGACCGTCATTTCTGTCGGTACGTTTGAAATTATCTTTTTTGTCGAAAGAACGTTCTGATCTGTCGAATGATCTTGGACCGTCATTTCTGTCGGTACGTTTGAAGTTATCTTTTTTGTCGAAAGAACGTTCTGATCTGTCGAATTTATTGAAGGAATCTTTTTTATCAAAAGATCGTGAAGAATCATTTTTATCAAATGAACGAGATCCTCTACCGAATGATTTTTCTGAATTATCTTTTGAACGGGAGGAATTATTATCTTTTTGGAATGATGGTCTGTCTGAGAATTTTTTAGATCCGAATGATCTATTTTCACGATTATCATCTTTTCTGAAAGATCCTCTTTCAGAAGAGTCGTTTGACCCGTATGATTTTTTTCCGAAACTATTGTTCTTATCGCCTCTAGATTTGAAGCTGTCTGAGTTGCCTCGTGACTTTCTGGAGTTGTCATCACGACTGTTCCTTTTATTGCTGAATGGCATTGTGTTTTACTAAAAATGTGAACAGCAAAGTTAGGTATAATTTTGGGTTTTGCGAAAAAATCCTTATCTTTTTGTCTTTTCCTGAATTTACTTCATTTTTAAACTAAAAAAGCCCCTTTAAAGTGCTTAGGAGGTAACTATTTGTTTTTTAAATAAATAGTGTTTACCTTTGTACCCTTGAATTTGAACCAAGCTATTTTTTGATCGATTAGAGTCGTGGATAGGATAGCATTAAGGGAGTAAATGATAAGAAAGAAAGTTTTATGTAGTAGTGTGATTTTGTTTGCTTTATTGCTGTCAAAATTATACTCAACCCCACACAACAACGCTTCGAACGGCGGTCAGATCGCCGAGCCAAAGCTCATCTTAATTCCAGCTCATTCTGGAAAAGATGAAGAGAATAAAGAAAAAAGCAATTCGTTTGAATCTTATATGAGTTCATTGACATTTGCCGAAGATTCCTTACCTATGGATCGTCCGCTTGTGGAAAGTAAATTGCGCAAATTTTTCAATCGATTCGCGTTTAAAAAGACAGGATCATACGATATGCATAGAAAGGCAGAAACCTATTTGCCGATGATCGCAAAGACTCTTAAATCACATGGTATTCCGGAGGACTTTAAGTACATTCCATTGGTGGAAAGCGGGCTCAGTAAGGCTGTAGTTTCCTCCAAGGGGGCAGGTGGCTATTGGCAGTTTATGCCTGCAACAGCCCGTTTGTATGGATTGAGAGTGAATGGTAAAGTAGATGACCGGAAAGATCTTGTCAAATCTACGCATGCTGCTGCCAGGTACCTTAAATATCTGTATGCCCAATTTGGAAACTGGACTTTGGTGGCTGCTGCATACAATGTCGGTGATGGTAGTCTAAAGGGCTCCATGAGGAGGCAAAAAAAGGACGATTATTTTGCGTTGAAGTTGAATAATGAAACTGGTTCCTATGTATACAAGCTAGTTTCGATGAAGGAAATTATTGAACATCCGCAGAAACATGGCTATTCGCGTTATGCAAATAAAGAATTGGAGACTTTAGATAAGGAACCTAATATGCTGTAAAATCAGTTGAATTAAAATAATGGCTACAGTGCAATAGAAAAGGCTTTCGATGTTGAAAGCCTTTTCTATTGCACTGCATTTCTAAGTAGTGTATTATCGATGGATTCTTATCTTAAATCGACTATATCGAATCCTTGGTAGTCATTTTTGTTAAATACGAATAGATTGTCTGAAAGTACCTTATTGCCCTGTTGTGAAGCTAATGTATATGTATAGCGGTTTCCACTTTTATCGAATATAGTGGTATCATAGATCAAATTTGTTGCTTTATTGATGCGTAGCTTTATCTTTGAATAGTTTTTTTTGCTATCCACTGGGGTTAAATTGACGACATTCAGTGTAAGTCCATTGACCTTTTCGGTATTGGTCAATGTATACTTAAAGCCAGTTGTATAGAAGCTAAAGATGTTTGTTGCGTTGATCTCGTTGGTCGAATTGCTGGCTTCCGAGATTTCAACTTCCTTTTCGGCTTTCATGATATTCCACTGTGTCTTGGAGTCTGATATCAATACTTGATTTTTGGTGTTCACCTGATATTTGTTGTTAGCCTTGTCCAGATATAGGGTTCCAGCATCAGCATGTGATCCTCCGTTCGCTTGTTTAATATGCAATGAGAAATTGGCCTGTATTGTTTTGTATGTATTGTACTTTTGGCTTACTTTCGTCAATAGCGCCTTAGCAGCCGCATCATTTTGTGCATAGCTGTTTTGACTGTATATCATAAATAGCAGCCCTACAATAAACCATAATTGTTTTTTCATTTTAGTTGTCCTTTTTTAACGTCTCCAAAAATTGTTCTAATGAATACTCATCTGGATAGAGCACTTCGCGTGCTTTACTTCCTTCAAATGGACCTACAATTCCTGCAGCTTCCAATTGATCGATGATTCGTCCTGCTCTATTATAACCCAATTTTAATTTACGTTGGATTAATGAAGTTGAGCCTTGCTGATGCATGACAATCAATCGGGCAGCTTCTTCAAACAATTGATCGCGGTCTTTGGGATCGAAATCTGTACTACCAGAACCATCACCGTTTTCATCTACGTATTCCGGAAGCATAAATGCCGAAGGATAGCCTCGTTGTGCACCGATGTAGTCGGAAATCTGTTCAACTTCAGGCGTATCGACAAATGCACATTGGATACGTATCAGATCACTTCCAGTTGCCAGTAGCATATCACCTCGACCGATCAACTGATCTGCACCTCCTGTATCGAGAATGGTCCGTGAATCGACTTTTGATAAAACACGGAATGCAAGACGAGCAGGGAAGTTGGCCTTGATTGTACCGGTAATGATATTAACAGAAGGTCGCTGGGTCGCTATGACTAGGTGAATACCCACTGCACGGGCTAATTGGGCCAAGCGCGCAATTGGCGTTTCTACCTCTTTTCCTGCTGTCATCATCAAGTCGGCAAATTCATCAACAATAAGAACGATATAAGGTAAGAATCGATGACCCTCCTCAGGGTTTAATCGGCGATTGATAAATTTTGCATTATATTCCTTTAAATTACGTACCTGAGCATTTTTTAACAAATCATAACGTTGATCCATCTCTATACACAAGGAATTTAGCGTGTTAATTACTTTTTTAGTATCGGTAATAATGGCGTCTCCGTCATCAGGTAATTTCGCAAGGAAGTGTCGTTCCACTTTTTTGAATAAAGAGAGCTCCACTTTTTTAGGGTCAACAAGTACAAATTTGAGCTCAGCCGGATGCTTTTTGTACAGCAAAGAGGTCAGAATGGCATTAATACCGACTGATTTACCTTGGCCGGTAGCACCTGCAACCAAGAGGTGGGGCATTTTCGCCAAATCTGCAATATACACTTCATTAGAGATTGTTTTACCTAACGCGATAGGGAGATCCATTTCTGTTTTTTGAAACTTTTCTGTAGCCAGGACCGATCGCATGGATACCATCTCCGGATTGGAGTTTGGTACCTCAATACCGATTGTTCCCTTTCCGGGCATAGGTGCAATAATTCGGATGCCTAAAGCAGCAAGACTTAAGGCAATGTCATCTTCCAGATTCTTGATTTTTGAAATCCTTACGCCTGGTTTCGGTATAATTTCATACAGCGTTACCGTTGGACCTATGGTTGCTTTGATGCTTTCGATCTCTATGCTATAGTTTCTCAGGGTATCAACAATCTTGTTTTTGTTTGCTTCAAGTTCGTGTTGATTGATTGTTATTTTACCCCCACCATAGTCTCTCAATAAATCCAAAGTTGGGTGTTGATAACCCGAAAGATCCAATTTTGGATCATATTGTCCGAATTGCGCCACCAGGTCGCTGGCAGTAATTTCTTTTTCTTCTTTGATATCTTCGACAACCAGACCTGGTACTGCTTCCACTTCTAGTGATGGTTCAGGTTCTTTTTGTGACGGAGTTGCAACAGCTGGCGGTTGGTATTCACGTATTAGCGGTACTTCTGCGTCTTCAAATTCTTCATTCGGCTGGTCAATCGTAAAACTGATAGATGGTGTATTATCTGTTCGATCCAACGGACTATCATCAAATGATAGTACCACTTTGTCTTTCGGATCAATCTGTACATCAGGTATTGGATGATGGGTAAATGCAGGGCGTTGAAGCTCTTCTTGTACTTCTTTTTCACGGGCAGATTGAAAACGCTCGTTGATGGATGTCGGCCGTTGGATAGATTCCCGGACAGATTGGATGGAATCATCTTCAATATGAATTTTATTCCTTAGGTTTTGCGTAGCGTATTCATCTTCGTCCTCCTGATCTATATCCTCCGAAAATGACTTGGATTTTCTATTGCTGAAAAGAACAAATTTGAAATCGAGGTTGTAAAGTAAGATTAATGTGGTCATATAGGCAAAACCTAATATACACCCAACGCCCACAATGCCAACTTGCGCTTCCAATAATTTATTGGTCCAAAAGCCAAATTTACCCTCGAGCATATGTGGAGTGTCGGCCATAAATCCATGTAAGAAACCCAATGTTACGGAAATAAAAACGATGGCGACAAAGGAATAGACCACAGTGCGGTACAATGGAAGCAAAGATTTTTTAAACAGCAAGCGATATCCTAAGATAAAGAGCACTGGAATAAAAAGAAACGATGCAACGCCAAACCATTCGTACATGAACTGGTTGGCAAGCAATGCTCCAAACTTTCCTAATTTATTATCGACAACAGGTAGATCCACTGCTTCATCATTGATTTCTTCTACAGACCGGAATAATGTAGACCAGCCGCCATTGGTTTTAGCGATATAACTTTGATCGTCTTCCCAAGTGAATAGATAGGAAACGAAAGCTGTGGCAAAAGCCAACGAAAGGAAGATCAATAAAATTCCTAATATCTTGACCGCCTTTTGCTGTGCATCAGAATAATCTGTTGGTACAGCGTTTTTTAGACTTTTTTCTTTTTTAAATGTTGTCGATTCCTTTTGAGGGGCACGTTTGCCAGAAACTGAATTTCCTGTCTGCCTAAATGTATTTCCTTTGTTTGACATTGAAAAGCTCACAATTATACTGCGTACAAACTTAGTTATTTTGATAGTATTTTAAGGATGCCTATGACCTATTATTTTAAGTTTGTCGTTTTTTATGAATGAATAAATTTAGATGTCGCTAAAAAGCGCGATAGGTATAAGGACTAGCAAATACTATGCCCTGCAAATAGGTCGGTTAAAAGAATGGCGAATAGCTGTAATGGATTGCTGGTGCTTTGTATATTCTTGGAGTTGCAGTAAAATATGTAGTTTTACGAAAAATACAAAAGATAGCATGAACAAGTTTGAGATACGTAAAGCGACATTAGCTGATAAAGGACGAATTTGGGAAATTATACAGCAGGCAATTGCCTTAAGGAAGGAACAAGGCAGCAGGCAATGGCAAGATGGGTATCCGAATGAGGACGTCGTGCAATCGGATATTGATAAAGGATATGCCCATGTCGTTGAAGTAGCGCATAGGATTGTAGGTTATGTTGCAATAATTTTTGATGTGGAACCTGCTTATGATGATATCGATGGGAAATGGTTGAGCAATGGTCCCTATGTCGGTATACACAGACTCGCCTCGGCGCAAGACCCCCATATGAAGGGTGTGGGAACGGCTATTATGCGGGGTGTTGAGGAGATTGCAATTGATCATTCGGTTTATAGTATCAAGGTAGATACTAATTTTGATAATGGTGGTATGTTGCATGTGTTTGAAAAATTGGGATACCAATATTGTGGTGAGGTGCATTTTAGAGGTGCGTCACGTAACGCTTTTGAAAAACTACTAAAATAATCGGCTCAATTTTTTCATAATGAAAAAAAAGCTTTCGACTGCATAACAAAAAGTCCCTTTTGATTTGCTCAAAAGGGACTTTTTCACCTATAGGGTTCAATAAACCACAAGCATTAATCTACAATAATCAGGTAGTAATTCTTTTTACCACGTTGTGCAACAATATATTTATTGTTTAGCAGGTGATTGATTGTAATTGAGGCGTCAATATCCGTAGCTTTTTCTCTATTGATAGAAACTCCCCCGCCTTGTAGCATTTTTCGGGCTTCGCCTTTTGAAGGGAATACTTGGGTCTGAACAGCCAGTAAATCAAGAATATTAATTCCTGCAGCGAGATTTGTACGAGCGATCTGGAATTGCGGAATACCTTCAAATACTTCTAGAACAGCCTCATGATCTAAGTTGTCCAAGAATTCCAACGAACCATTTCCAAAAAGAAATTCAGAAGTTTTGATAGCTGTTTCATAAGCTTCTTCTGAGTGTGTGCGAATGGTGATATCTTTTGCTAATGCTTTTTGAACTAAACGTAGATGAGGTGCAGCATCATGGTCTGCAATAATAGCCTCTATTTCGTTCTGAGGTTTTAGCGTAAAAATTTTGATCCAGTTTTTAGCATCATCATCGGACGTATTCAACCAAAATTGGTAATATTTATATGGCGAAGTTTTCTTTGGATCTAACCATACTGCGCCAGATTCTGTTTTTCCAAATTTTTGGCCATCCGCTTTTTTGATCAATTGTGTGGTGATAGCATAGGCTGTTCCTTGATCCTGACGACGAATCATTTCACTTCCTGTTACGATATTACCCCATTGATCGGACCCACCCATCTGAATTTTGCAGTTGTGGTGCTTCCAAAGGTAATAGAAGTCATATCCTTGAATCAATTGATAGGTAAACTCTGTAAATGAAAGCCCATTGTCACCTTCTAAACGTTTTTTCACAGAATCTTTTGCCATCATATAGTTAACGGTAATCATTTTACCGATATCACGGATAAAATCCAAAAATTTAAAATCTTTAAACCAATCGTAATTATTAACCATTTGGGCGTCATTTTCACCTTCTCCAAATTCGAGAAATTTGCCTAACTGTTTTTTCAGACAAGCTACATTATGCTGTAGGGTAGCTTCGTCCAACAAGTTACGCTCTGCAGATTTGAAAGAAGGGTCTCCAATCATCCCCGTTGCTCCTCCAACTAAAGCAACCGGCTTATGGCCCGCATTTTGGAAGTGGATCAAGGTCATGATTTGAGTTAAGTGTCCTACGTGTAGAGAGTCTCCTGTGGGGTCAAAACCGATATAACCAGCGACTTTTTCCTTATTTAGTAAGTCTTCAGTTCCCGGCATAATGTCTTGTAACATGCCTCTCCAACGTAATTCTTCTACAAAGCTCATTGTTAAATGGATTTAATTTTTTAATTTACAAGATGCAAAGATAGGAGATTAAGCGTATATTGAGCGAATAAATCCGTATAAAACCACACGCTAATAAGCTGGTATGAATTTTTTATCACATTTTTATTTTGAACGGTTTGCCACTAATCCCGAACGTATTGTAGGTGGATTACTACCCGATCTATTAAAGAATGCTGATAAATCTTTTATGCTAAAGCCTCGTCAGTATGAAGATGAGCTTTTGAATAATCCTTTATTGGAGCAAATGTATATCGGTTGGAACCGTCATATTGAAGTGGATCGGCTTTTTCATAATTCAACTTATTTTTTTCATCATACGCATCAGCTAAAGTTACAAATTCAGCCGAGTTTGGTGGGATTGCCTATCCGGCCTTCCTTTATGGCACATATTGGGCTAGAGCTTTTGTTGGACCATATACTCACGCAAAAGAGCGCTGTTTCAGTCGATAAATTCTATGCCGCGTTAATACACGTCAACCAAGATGCCCTGCGGAAGTTTTTAGCAGTAAACCAGCTTCATGACATTCCGAAGTTTGAAAAATTCTATCATCAGTTTATAGACTGGAAGTATATTTACGACTATGCACAGGTGGAAAAAATTGCCGGGGCGCTTTTTAATATTTGTAGGCGATTGTGGCATTTTGACGTTTCAGCGCAGCAAAGACAGGCGCTTACGGAACAGCTGATTTCTTATCTGCATATACAGATGGCCGATTATCAGGAAATTTACCAGTATATTCAATATGAGCTGATGGACTTTAGTTAGCCTATCAGAAAATACCAATAGTATAAGACCTTGAAAATATTTATTTTCGCATAATTTTAAGTATCAAAACTAAATTTACATGTCACATAGACTTTTTCGGAAGAAAAGTGTTGATCAGATTCTCCATGACACTCAAAAAGAGGAGGGAACAGGCCTTGCAAAGGTATTGGGTGTAACCGATCTGGTTTCTTTGGGTATCGCCGCCATTGTTGGAGCTGGAATCTTCAGCACAATTGGATTGGCCAGTTATGAAGGTGGACCTGCAGTATCACTTCTCTTCGTTTTTACAGCTTTTGCCTGTGTTTTTACGGCATTGGCTTATGCGCAATTTGCCAGTACAGTTCCTGTTTCGGGCTCTGCGTATACCTATGCTTATGTGGCATTTGGTGAATTGTTTGCCTGGATCATCGGTTGGGCATTGGTTTTAGAGTATGCGGTTTCGAATACGGTGATTGCGATTTCATGGTCGCAATATTTTGTCTCCATGCTGGAGGGCTTTGGGGTTCACATACCGCCTTGGTTATCCATGGCTCCAGGCTACGCTTACGATGCTGTAGACAAAATGAACCAGCATGGCGCGGCTGCCTTAACTGCAATCGATCAGCATGGGTTAGATGCTTTTAATAGTGCTCCGCGAATCGGAGGGCTACCCATTATTTTCGATTTACCAGCAGGAGTTATTACATTTTTGGTCACATGGTTGGTTTATATCGGTATAAAGGAATCTCAAAAAGCGAGTATGATCATGGTGATGATCAAAGTTGCTATTATTCTGGCGGTAATATTTGGTGGAATATTCTTCATAAAGCCCGAGAATTGGACACCATTTGCACCTAATGGCCTTAAAGGTGTACTCGGAAGTGTTGCCGCTGTGTTCTTTGCCTTCATCGGATTCGATTCGATATCGACAACTGCTGAAGAGTGTAAAAATCCGCAGCGCGACCTGCCTAAAGCCATGATTTATTGTTTATTGATTTGTACGGTACTGTATGTAGCCATAACCTTGGTATTGACAGGAATGGTCAACTATACAGAATTGAACGTAAAGGATCCATTGGCTTTTGTCTTTAAGTATGTCGGCTTTGATCATATGGCGGGAATTATATCGGTGGCTTCTGTAATTGCCATCACTAGTGCCTTACTGGTATATCAACTGGCTCAACCAAGAATCTGGATGACCATGAGCAGGGATGGTCTGTTGTGGAAGAAATTTGCAACGATCCATCCCAAATATAAAACGCCTTCTTTCGCTACGATCGTCACGGGGTTGGTGGTAGCCATCCCGTCGTTATTTTTTAAAATGGACTTCTTTGTGGATCTGACGAGCGTGGGCACCTTTTTTGCCTTTATCCTTGTTTGTGCAGGCGTATTGTATATGGACTATTCCGGCTTATCTACAAAATCGAAATTTAAGGTTCCTTATATCAACGGTAAATATTTAGTCGGTGGTGGACTGTTAATTGCTATTGTGCTCATTTTTATCTACGGCCAGGGAACGGTGCAAGAATGGAAATCGCTGTCGGCACTTGAAATTATAGAACATAAAATGCTCGTTATTATATTTTGGCTGATTTGGCTTGGGCTAAGTGTTTACAGTTTCAAAATGAATTTTTCTTTATTGCCTGTCGTTGGCATCTTGATCAACCTGTATTTAATGACCGAATTGGGCGCCAGCAACTGGATTATATTTGTGATCTGGCTCGTGGTCGGCCTGGCTGTGTATTTTATGTATGGCTATAAACATTCTAAGTTAAACAAGTTGACCCAAGTATAACAGATGACATCCTATTCAAAAAAGGAGCTATCTGTCGTAAGATAGCTCCTTTTTTGAATCCTTTATATAGTTATTAGAATCTCCATAGGAGAATCCGGCTTACTTTGTTGCCTTGTTCCATGCGGATCACCTCGGTCTCTTTTACATTTATTTTCTTTAGTTTGTGTTGTAGAAAGCGGATGTCTTCACGATGTGCTACTAACGTCGTAAACCATTTTACTTGATCTTTGTGAAACTGGCTTTCAAAGATCATGCGTGACAAGAAGGCTTTTTCACCGCCATCGCACCATAATTCGCTTCCCTGCCCCGAAAAAGTTTGTGTCACCGGTTTTTCGTCTATTTTAGCATCTTTTACACCTGTGGTTTTGCGGATGGATTGTTGTAAAGCTTCGGTTTGAGAGCTAAAAAATGGCGGGTTACAGATCACTACATCATATTTTTCACCTGGAAGGATAATATCTTTGAATATGGCCTTTGGATTATTTTGTAGGCGTATTTGTATGCTCTTTTTTAGGCTCATGTTTGTCCGTGTTATCTCGATTGCATTTTTGTATGCGCTCTTAATAATTTCGGAGCCTACAAAGCTCCAGCCATATTCCTGATGACCGATGATCGGGTAAATACAATTGGCACCAACACCGATATCGAGGATATGGATATTTCCGCCTTTTGGAATTTCATTGTTGTTGTCGCGCGCAAGCACATCCGCGATATAATGAATATAATCTGCACGGCCTGGGATAGGAGGGCAAAGATTCTCTTTGGGAATATCCCAGTGTTGAATATGATAGTATTTCTTTAGAAGCGCCTTGTTTAATGTCTTAACGGCATCAGGATTGTTAAAATCGATGGATTTTACCTTGTAAGCGTTTTCTATTACAAATTCCTTGAGCGAGGGTTCTACTTTGCTCAGTTCTTCAAAATTGTAGTTATCGAGATGTCTATTTCTAGGATGTAATTTCTTTTTTGGATTAGCGTCTGCCATGATGTATTATTTGCAACAAAAGTAATGCAATTCTATTGAATAAAAAAGGTGATGCTTTGGCATCACCTTGAGAAGTATTAATCTTTGCGTATGAGATGGACTTCTGAAGTCTGTGGAAAATTGAGCGGTACGCGCTCTATCGTAACAAAACTGGAATCCAAACCGAAACCTTTTTCTTCGGATAAACTCATTTTTTTGAGGTAACCATAGATGTCCATAATAACCTTTTCTATCCACGTCATCTGATTGGTTTTGGAAAGTACTTTTTCTAAAACAACAAATTTAAAATCGCCTGGTATATTATGTTTACGTAAGGTATCGTACTGGCTAGTGATGTCAATTTCACCTTTTTTCACCATTTCTTCCACAACTTTTCTAAACAATAAACTGATGCGTTGCTCTTCTCTAAAGCCAAGTTTGAAATCAATTCGTATTAACTTCCCTGGGATAAGTTGATCGATCGAATATTCTTTGGTATGTGGATGATCCATCACGTCAACATGTACCAGCCAATAGACGTCAGCCCGCTTTGGTTTTTTATTTATTATGGAATAAATAATTTTAGCTTCTATCTCTGATTTAAAATTTGCGCTTGTTAGGTACACTAAATGCGATGCATATGGTGGAACAGATTTGTCTTCGCTTAATTCTGAGATGATAGGGTAATATTTGTTGATATTGATAAAGTTGACATAGCGATTTTTAATTTTTCGCGCTGTATACCAACAATACATCGTTACAAATAATGCCGTGGCAAGCATCAGGGTTAACCAGCCTCCGTGGGCAATTTTTACCCCATTTCCGACTAAGAAAGTTAACTCGATGACAAAGTAGGCGATCAAGAATAGGGCAATCACTGCTCGATTGACTTTTTTCATCGACAGAAAATAACCCATTAAGACTGTCGTCATCAAAACGGTTAGATTGATAGCGAGACCATAGGCTGCATCCATTCGGCTTGATTCTTCGAAAACCCAGATGACAATCATACAGCCTATCCATAAAATTAAATTTATGGAAGGAACATACAGCTGTCCTTTATGTTCGCTTGGATAGCGGATAGCAACTTTAGGCCATATATTCAATCGCACTGCTTCGGAAATCAATGTATAAGATCCGGATATCATGGCTTGACTCGCTATGACAGCCGCAATTGTCGCAATAGCGATACCATAGCCGATAAACCAATCGGGCATGATCGAGTAGAAGGGGTTTGATCCTCCTAGAACACGTCCTTCCTGGGTCAATAACCAGGCACCTTGTCCGAAATAATTTAATATCAGCGTGATCTTTACATAAATCCAGCTAATACGGATGTTGTTTTTACCACAGTGCCCCATATCCGAATATAAAGCCTCGGCTCCGGTAGTACATAAAAACACCGCGCCAATCAATAATAGCGAATGCGGGTACGTAATCAGAATATGAAAGGCATAATAGGGGTTGATTGCTTTCATCACTTCCGGTGCAAGGTGGAGATGGGATAAACCAAGCACGCCAATAATTGAAAACCAGATGGTCATCAGCGGTCCAAAAACCTTTCCAACAACGGATGTTCCAAATCGCTGAATAATAAATAACAAGGATATGATTGTAACGACGATAGGAACTGTAGGTAACCCTGGGAATTTGATGTCTAGACCTTCAATAGCCGAGGATATTGTAATTGCAGGTGTGATCATTCCATCAGCCAATAAGGTGGCTGCACCTATCATCGCAGGGAAGATCAACCAAGGCGCGCGCTTACGTACCAAAGAATAAAGGGATAAGATGCCACCTTCACCTTTATTGTCTGCCCGTAGTGTAATCCAAACGTATTTAATCGTTGTTTGGAGGGTCAGCGTCCAAAAAACGCAGGATAGTCCTCCCAAGACCAGGTCTTTTTGGATGGCTCCTTGTCCCATGATTGCTTTGAAAACGTATAATGGGGAAGTTCCTATATCTCCAAAAACAATTCCTAAACTGATCAATAATCCGGCGAAACTCACCTTATTGATACTGCTGTGATGACTATTGTCTGCCATTTATCAATTATTTTATTTCAAAAATATACTGCAAAAATATACTTTTTGCCTGTACTTTAAGTAAGTACATTTGCTGCGCCAAATTTTAGCATTTCCTTTGACATGCGCAATAGCTGTTAAAATTTGTTAAAAGAAACTTGGAAAGGCTCTTGTTGATAAAAAACTTTTAAACAAAATACTAACTTTGTTGTTGATAATTCAAATAGTTAGCGTTATATTTGATTAAACCGTAACCAGTATTTGAAGTCTAATTTAACACTATGGGGAGAAATCTACTTAAAGCAGCTTTTTTAACACTATTATCCGCACTGACATTGTGCAGTGGGGGGGCTCGGGTGTATGCAAAGTCTCCTTATGACCTTACTTTTTCGCAACATATTTGGGACGGCAATGAGGCAATCGGAGGGGATAAAACGATCAAAGAGACCGAGAAATTGATCAATAATGTTAAAGTATTTTATAATCCGATTGCTGAACAGATAAACCTTTCTTTTAAATTGGCAAAATCTTCGGGTGTTTCTATTAAAGTCATGGACGCATTAGGCAATGAGATTCTTCAATTAATGAATGGTAATCTGGATTCAGGAATTCAAAATCTTTCATTTGAGCATGGCGGAAAATTAACCACAGGATTTTACTTCGTAAGGGTAGTGGCTGGTTCTGAAACTGTTGTTAAAAGATTTTCTATCCGATAAGGAGATAATTTATAGCGGAATTCGTTAGTATACAAAAACAGCAGCGGGAATCATTTGATTCCCGCTGCTGTTTTTGTATACTTTTAGTTGTAGGCTTTAGTCTTGTAATTCTTCGATCCAAAGGCCATCATCTTTAATGATTTTGATCAATTCGTCCAAGGCATGTACAGAACTCACATTTTTCTTGACAACCTGCTGGCCCCTATACAATGTAACTTTATCAGGTCCCGCTCCGACATAGCCATAGTCTGCATCAGCCATTTCACCAGGGCCATTAACAATGCAGCCCATGATACCAATTTTTAACCCTTTTAAATGGTTCGTGCGGCTTCGAATCATTTGAGTAGTTTCTTGTAGATCAAACAAGGTTCTGCCACAGCTTGGGCAGGAAATATATTCGGTCTTGGATATTCTGGATCGTGTTGCCTGCAAAATTCCGAAAGATAATGAGGCTATGTTTTCTAATGCCGTTGCAGGAGAATCAATCCAGATTCCCGATCCTAAGCCATCGATCAATAGCGCCCCTAGATCTGTCGATGCATAAAGCTGTATTTTGGAAATAGGTTCTTCGGGATTCATAAATTCACCAATAGGGCCTGAGAAGTCTTCTTTTGGATAGGAGCGTTTGATAATGACTGGATTGTTGATGCCTATTTCCTGTAAATTACGGAAAAATTGCCTTTGATCTGCCATCCCGTGCAAGTAATCGGTTTCTACTATAAATACGACAGTTTTGTCAAGCTGTAAAGATTCAAACAATGGGGTCAATAAATCTGAATTGCAGATTTTGACCATATTCAACACCTTATCTTTATGGTCCGATGCTATGAATTGGTCCAAGGTAAAAAGGGGATGAATGTTGGTTTTATCCGCAAGTTTGAACCAGGTGTCGTAATTGTAAATCTGCTTCAGGTTGGCTGGCATGGTGAAAGACGGTAAACTATCTGCGAGATAGACAAAGTCTACAGACTGCTCCCCCATGTGATATTTATCTAACAGGATATCATAGCGATAGCCAACTTTGGTGAGTATCTGGGCGTCTTTCAAATTTTCTTTTGAGATATCAACAACAATCCTGGGAACTAAAGCCCCCCCGATGAATGTATTTACTTCTTGGCTGGTATAAGGGACAACGGGTGTGTCTGTGGATAATTGAACAATTTCTTGTTTGGGCTGGAGCTCGAGGTTTGCCTGCCGTTTGCTATATCGATTGACAAGTGCTATTGCAACAGGGGCTTCGCGTTCGGGCTCTTCGGTTAACGATACGCGTACAGTATCTCCCAGTCCATCTTCCAGCAGTGTTCCAATGCCGACGGCAGATTTTACACGACCGTCTTCACCGTCTCCTGCTTCGGTTACTCCGAGATGTAGCGGATAGTTCATGTTTTCGGAAACCATTTTTTCGACCAACAAACGGTAGGCTTTAACCATGACCTGCGGATTGGATGATTTCATCGAGATACAGAGATTATAAAAATTCAGGTCTTCGCACATCCGGATAAACTCCATGGCCGATTCGACCATGCCTTCAGGCGTATCGCCATAATGGCTCATAATTCTGTCGGATAAGGAACCATGGTTGGTGCCAATGCGCATGGCGGTACCGTTTTCTTTACAAATATTGACAAGTGGTGCAAATTTGTGATAAATGCGCTCCAATTCGAGTTTATATTCAGCCTCGGTATACGACAGCTGATCGAATTTTTTCTTGTCCGCATAGTTTCCGGGGTTGACCCTTACTTTCTCTACGATACGGGCTGCTACCTCGGCAGCATTCGGTGTAAAATGAATGTCAGCAACCAAAGGAACTTGATATCCTCTTCGCCGGAGTTCATTCTTTATATTGGCTAAATTATGTGCTTCTTTAATACTGGGAGCGGTAATACGAACGTATTCGCAGCCCGCTTCGACCATCCGAATGGTCTGTTCAACTGACCCAATCGTATCCATCGTATCTACCGTTGTCATACTTTGAATACGAATGGGATTATTGCCACCCATGGGGGTATCACCGATTTGAATTTCCCTTGTTTTCCATCTCGAATAATCTACCTTGGAATTGCAATAGATTCCAGGCAATGTCAACATATTACTTGTGTCCATATCTAACACAAAGTTAACTTTTCTTGACTAAAAATCGGCTGTCAATTAATATCTTCTAATTTTTATTGATGCAATACCACCGTTGATGTCAAAATCGAATTTTTGAGTAGCTGTGTCGTAATTTATCGATTTTACCTCTCCTTCGCTTTTGAGGAAATCGCCCTGATAATCTGTAGACGATAACGCATTGTCGCTTGTAATACGGCAGGCAGCATTTTTTGGGATCATGATTTCGATAGAGGAGGCTCCGGCGTCCATTGAAATTTTTGTTGTAGCTAGTGGCTGACCTAATTTTAGTTTTAAACTTGTTGCACCGGCATCGATATCTAATGCCTCTATTTTATAGGGGGAAAGATCCAGCTTGGCATCGATCGCGCCGACATCAAAATTCAGGTTCCACACGATGTTGGGGTTTAAAGCAATAAAAGTATTATTATTTTTGCTATTGAAATCCTTGTTTTGGAATTTCCCTTTTAAGTTGATGTCAACTTTTTCGGTAGACTCTCCATTTACTGTTACGCCCAGTAAATATTCTTTTGAGGTATTATATGCCGAGAAGATCTGTGACGTCGTGCTGCTATCATTTCTTAATGAGGTGGCGCCTAAATCAAGATTTAAGGTAGCGCTATGGATTTTATCGTCCAGTGGTACGTTTAGCTTTTCTGTCGTATAATTCGTTTTATCATTTGGATCATCGTTATATTTGACGCCAAGGGTTTTACTTTTTAATAGCTGTGTTAAAAGTGGTTCTTTGGGTGTAGATAGGCCGATGTATGTCAAAAAACCTAAAATGACCACGGTAGAGCCAATGGTAACAAATTGTCCAATCTGCTGATCTTTGGGTACCAGCATACGAATTCCGGCAAGAACGATGAACAGCGGCCAATATCTAAAAATACCGGCCCAATTGAATGAAATTGTGTCAAGCTGTGACAATAATAAGACAACGCCTATAAAGAGAATGGTGATACCAGTTGTTATTCTTCGTGTATTCATAACTAATTCTGTTTGTTAATATATCTCAAAAGTAATTCGATTTGAGAGATACCGTATGAATGTTTAGGCTATTATACATAAAAAATCGGTAAATGTGACTAATTGATCGGTAAGTAATTTCGTTTTTCCTTTACTTTTTGGCTTTTCGCTTGTTTATATATTAGCGGGAATTAATTACCTTTAATGGATATCTCGGCTTAATATAGTCCTATAATTGACGTAATACATTGAAATTAAATAGATAACATGATCTTTCATCACATTGGTGCATATCTCATACTCCTTAAATCAGTATTTAAAAGACCGGAGAAGGGCCGGATTTATTGGAAGGAAACCGTATTGGCAATGACCGATATTGGTATTGGCTCGCTCGGCCTTATCGTCATTATCTCCACGTTTATTGGTGCTGTTATGACCATGCAAATAGCCTTTCAGATGGTTTCGGACTTGATCCCTAATTCGATTATAGGTTCTATCAATCGGGATTCGAATATCTTGGAATTGGGGCCAACGATCTCTGGGTTGGTTTTAATGGGGAAAATTGGTTCGTCCATATCTTCACAGATTGGATCTATGCGTGTTACAGAGCAGATTGATGCCTTGGAAATTATGGGGATCAATGCTCCTGGCTATCTGATTTTGCCCAAAATTTTGGCTGGTGTCACCATGATTCCGATGTTGGTTATTATTTCCATCGTGTGCGCCCTGGTGGGCGGCTTGTTGGGGGGATCCCTTTCGGGAGCTGTTACGCAGGCAGATTATATTTTGGGGATTCAAGATGGCTTTAATGGTTTTACCGTAACGGTGGCGCTTGTGAAGGCCGTGGTCTTTGGATTTATTATTACATCGGTTTCTGCTTATAAAGGATATCATGTGAAGGGCGGGGCTTTGGAAGTTGGGCAGGCGAGCACGGAAGCTGTTGTGGTAGGCTGTATTACCATTCTAGCGGCGGATTATGTAATTACGGCACTAATGCTTTAAAAAGATTTTATGATTCAAATCGAAGATATTAACAAGTCGTTTGGTGATAATCATGTGCTGAAAGGTATCAGCGCGAATTTTGAACCTGGTAAAGTAAGTTTGATTATTGGTGGTTCGGGGTCGGGAAAGAGCACCTTACTGAAGTGTATCGTGGGGTTACATCAACCGGAAAAAGGAAAGGTCATTTTTGACGGCAAAGATTTTACACGGATGAATTTTGAAGAACGTGTTCCCATTCGTAAAGAAATAGGTATGCTTTTTCAGAATTCAGCATTATTTGACTCAATGACTGTTGAACAAAATATTATGTTTTCTTTGGATATGTTTACGGACATGTCGAAAGCGGAGAAATTAGACCGGGCAAACCATTGTCTAGAACAGGTTAATCTGGAGGGAAGGAATAAGCTATTTCCTGCCGAGCTCTCTGGTGGGATGAAAAAGCGGGTAGGTATTGCGCGTGCAATCAGTATGAATCCCAAATACCTTTTTTGTGATGAGCCTAATTCGGGTCTGGACCCTGAAACTTCTATTGTTATCGATGAGTTGGTTTTGAAGATTACCCAAGAATTAAAATGTACAACAGTTGTTGTTACGCATGATATGAATTCTGTGATGGGAATAGGGGAATATATTTTGTTTCTTTACCAAGGGGCGAAATTTTGGGAAGGTTCCAACAAGGATATGATGCGCTCGGATGTGAAAGAATTAAACAACTTTGTCTTTGCAAGTCCATTGATGAAAAGTGCTAAGGCCTCAATGGGGTAATAGTGGGTAAGATTATTGTTTTAGTGCGCCCGATTTTAGGCGTTGATCAGGGTTAGGATCATGCAGATTTCTTTTATATTGAAATTTAGCTTAGTTTTGTCGGAAAATTTTGATTTTGGCAGCAACAAATATACAACTATTGACTCCACAGCATTGGAGGGACTATGAACTCATTGATTGTGGTGATTTTGAAAAATTGGAACGCTTTGGTGATTTAATTCTGATCAGACCAGAGCCTCAGGCTGTATGGCCTAAGGCGTTGAGTGAAGCAGAGTGGAACAAGCGTTATCATATCAAATTCAAAGGTCGTTCGGCTACTTCTGGAGAATGGTTGAAGAAAAATCCGAAGGTTCAGGACCGTTGGCACATCGAATATAAAAATAGCGACGTGGCCATCAAATTTAGATTGGGCCTGACATCTTTTAAACACGTCGGGATATTTCCGGAACAGGCTGTAAATTGGGACTATATTTCGGAATCTGTTCGTTCATTTAAGACGGGAAAACCAAAGGTTCTCAATCTTTTTGCATACACGGGAGGAGCATCTTTAATAGCGAAAGCTGCTGGCGCGGATACAACTCACGTGGATTCGATTAAACAGGTTGTTACCTGGGCGAATGAAAATATGGAAATTTCCAACTTGGATAACATTCGCTGGGTTGTTGAGGATGCGTTAAAGTTTGTGAAGCGTGAACTGAAAAGAGGTAATACCTATAATGGAATTATTTTGGATCCACCAGCTTATGGACATGGCCCGAAAGGCGAGAAATGGAAATTAGAAGACCACATTATGGAAATGATGACAGATGTTGTTCAACTATTGGATCCTAAAGAACATTTCTTGATTTTAAATACGTATTCTTTAGGTTTCTCTTCGGTTATTGTGGAAAATTTAATTAAGACTGCTTTTCCGAAGGTTGAAAACTTAGAAATAGGCGAGCTATTTTTACAGGCAACTGCAGGGCCGAAACTTCCACTTGGCGTATTTGGTAAATTCCGTAAGATAGCGAAGTAAGACGGTCAAAAGATTTCTGATAACAAACACGGGGCGCTTATTTAAGCGCCCCGTGTTTGTTATCAGATACAATTGTTTTAATATGCATTAGGCATTACATATGGATATCCTTCAACCGTAACGATGCTAGTTCCAACTGCTTTGGAATAGCTGTAATGATGTTCTGTGGGATATGTGATAAGTGTTGAGCTAGCTCATCATAGTAAGCAATTCCAGCTTGTAACTGCGCTTTAAACTTGGCTACGTACTTTATCTTTTTATCATTAATGATGTTTTGATTGTCTGTTACATATTTTTGAATATGATCAATATAAAGGTTGAGCTCGTTGATCAGGACAAATGGCCGATTGTTATTTTCAAAGACTGAGATACGGCCATAGATATGGTCTATCATTTCCCGTAAAGTATATTGTTTTTTAAACCAGACGAGATTTGGACCCGGGCAAATGGCTACGGCAGTCTGTTCTTTAGCCTTCTGGATATTGTACTTGAGATAGGCAGGCGCTGCGAGCCCTTCACAAAGGCAGGTTTTTTCGGTAATGGCCTCAAAAGCTTTTTCGTATTCAACAGCAGGCAGGTTCTGTTGTTTTAGTTCCTGTATCTTTTGATGTTGATATACGCGTGATGCGGTACAGATGGGCTTGTCACTGAACTCTGTGTTCGAAATAAGATACTCTTTTTTGCAGGGGCTACCAGGACGACCTTTTTTAATTCGTTCCACTCGTAAGTGCTCAGCGCCACTTTTTCTGAAGTTGTTGAAAGGAATCCCTAATGGAGATGCTCCACTGCAGTAAAAGTCTTCTTTTTCGGCAAGTTCCAATGCTTTCAACGTTTCTTGATCTACCGTGGTTGCTTCGGGTACCATTAGAAATGGAGATCCCCAGCCCACAGCATCAAATCCATAATAATCTAATAAAAACTGATGTTCTGAAGCGGTACCCACCCCGCCTTGAACCGTATATTTGATAACGGGAGGTATGGTTAGAAAGCGCTTTTGAGCAGTCCAATAATCTTGGTATATCTCGAAAAGTTCGGCTTTTAAACTTTCTTTCTTTTCTTTAAATTCTTGAAGGATTGGACCTAGAAGAAAGCCATCCGTTGCGAAAGCATGTCCACCACAGTTCAAACCGGATTCTATTCTGAATTCAGATACCCAAACCCCTCGTTTGGCGAGATATTTTGCCTGAATGAGTGCCGATCGGAAATCACTTACTTTTAATGTGACCTTTTTGTCGAACATACTTTCATTATCGGGGAAGAAAGCTGGCAATTCAGCAAGGTAAGCATATAAGTGTGGATTCATTCCGGCAGAAAGGATAAGCGAAGAATGAAGATTGGAATTTGCAAAGCCACGTAAGGCTGCTAGTGCATCAGAAAAGCGCTCGTCCAATACCTTGCCATCTTTATAATTTATCTTGTCAACTTTGGACATGATATTAACATCAATGTCACCCGGTTTTAGATAAGTGATCAATAAGTCTTGGAGTTCGGTCTTAATGGCCAGATTCGTTTCAATCTCCATAGCGTGATACAGTGGCTTGGATGGATGTGAATCTGGTAGAAGCTGAAAGTATTTTGCCAATTCGGAGCCTTCTGTAAAGGGTTGATGTTTTAAGGCTGTAATTTGTTTATTGACCACAAATTGTACCAGATTGAGGTATGCGGTGATTCTATTTGCCCGATAGTCTTCTTCAGATGTGAGGATCGGTTGATAGGGGATTTGATATTCTCCACAGTAATAGCAGCGCATGCGCTCGATTAGTTCATCGTCAACGATAGACATCACGGAGGAGATCCCGTACTGTGCAACCTTAATTGCGGAATCGATGGAGAAAGCTAAGCCTAATACGGGGATATGAAAAGTATGCGTCATTCTTAAATATTTCTTTTACGAAATAATGGAGAATAACGCTAAAAAAAAGTAATGATTGTTTTATAGGGAGATGATTGTAATCACTATTCAAATACAATTGTTTTGTAGTCGTTGCGCATGACACGATCCTCGCTAAGCAGGCGAATTGCCCGGCTTAAAACGGCTTTTTCTATTTCCTTTCCGGCAGTAACCATATCTTTTACAGTGTAGGTGTGGTTGACATGCCGTATGTCCTGAACAATGATTGGGCCTTCATCAAGTTGGTCGGTCACGAAATGGGCTGTGGCTCCAATAATCTTAACACCTCTTGCATGTGCCTGTTTATAGGGGTTGGCGCCGATAAATGCCGGTAGGAAGGAATGGTGGATATTAACCAATTTATTCTCAAAGGTGCCAACAAACTCTGGTGATAAGATCCGCATGAATTTAGCTAAAATAATATAATCGAAATTATATTGCTTGATTTTTGCTATCAGTTGTTTTTCGAACGTTTCCTTTGTCAGGTTTTCATGTGAGATACAGTGAAAAGGAATGTCGAACTTTTCTGTAAAAGAGCGTAGCGATTCATAATTGCCAATGACAGCCTGCACTTCGGCTCCCCAAGTTTCGAAATGCTGTCGTACGAGTATGTCTGCAAGGCAGTGATGCTCTTTGGTCACCAAGACGACAATCTTTTTTCGGGTATTGGGGTTGATCTGTATTTGAGCAGAGTGAGGAAGGACCTCAGCCAAGGAGTCGGAAAGTTGTTTTTGCTCAATTACTAGACCGTTACAGACCACACGCACGAAGAATTTATTGGCTTCTTCATCTACATATTCGCGCATGGTGACAATATTGAGCTGATATTTTGCAAGCGTGTTTGAGATGTTAGCGACTAGTCCAACGGCATCTTGACATTGGATCAGAATTAAGGTTTGGTTGTGCATGAAATTTGGTTGTAGGTTATTGAAAAAAAGCGGGCTATCTTAACCCGCTTTTTTTGTTAGTTCTTCTTCAAGGTCAACTTCAACACGTAGATTTTCGACGATATGTTTTTGTCTATCTGGCGTGTTTTTACCCATGTAATATTCTAATAACTGTTGAATTTTATTGTCTTTGGACAAGATAACAGGATCAAGGCGGATATCTTTTCCGATAAATAAACCAAACTCGGAAGGTGATATTTCACCCAGACCTTTGAATCGGGTGATTTCGGGTTTAGCGCCTAATTTTGCGATTGCTTTTTGCCGTTCTTCGTCTGAATAACAATAAATTGTTTCCTTTTTATTGCGGACACGGAAAAGTGGGGTCTGCAAAATGGAAACGTGCCCTGCTTTAACAAGGTCTGGGAAGAATTGTAAGAAAAACGTTAATAATAGCAAACGGATGTGCATTCCGTCCACGTCGGCATCGGTGGCGATAACGATATTGTTGTAACGTAATCCATCTAGACCATCTTCAATATTGAGTGCATGTTGCAAAAGATTGAATTCTTCGTTTTCATAAACAATCTTTTTGGACATTCCATAAGAGTTAAGCGGTTTTCCTTTTAGGCTAAATACGGCTTGAGTCTGTACGTCGCGTGATTTGGTGATCGAACCAGAAGCAGAATCCCCCTCGGTAATAAACAGTGTTGTTTCTTGGTTACGTTCATTTTTGTCGCTAAAATGCACTTTACAGTCGCGTAGTTTACGGTTATGAAGAGAGGCTTTTTTTGCCCTTTCGTTGGCCAGTTTTTTAATACCCGCGATGTCTTTACGCTCACGTTCGGATTGCAGTATTCGTTTCTGAAGGGCATCTGCCGTGGCTGGATTTTTATGCAGGTAATCATCCAATGCCTTTTTTACAAAGTCATTAATGAAGCCTCTTACAGTAGGGCCTTCAGGACCGACACTTTGTGAGCCCAATTTTGTTTTAGTTTGAGATTCGAAAACAGGCTCTTGTACTTTGATGGCTATTGCTCCGATGATTGACGACCGAATATCCGATGCATCAAATTCTTTTTTGTAGAATTCGCGGATTGTTTTGACGAGTGCTTCACGAAATGCTGCCTGATGTGTTCCTCCTTGGGTTGTATGTTGTCCGTTTACGAAGGAATAATATTCCTCTCCATATTGTTGCCCATGCGTCATGGCAATTTCAATGTCTTCACCACGTAGGTGAATAATTGGATAGCGCATGGATTCGGCATCAATATTACGTTCCAATAAGTCTTTTAGACCATGCTCGGAAATAAATTTCTGATTATTGAAATTAATGGTAAGACCAGAATTCAGGAACACATAATTCCAGATCATGTTTTCAACAAATTCAAGTCTGTATTTATAATTCCGAAAAATGGAGTCGTCCGGATAGAACGTTACCGCTGTGCCATTTCGTTGCGTTGTTTCTTTTTGTTCATCATGGACTAACTCTCCCTTAGAGAATTGAGCGATGCGGGTAATATTTTGTCGATAGGACTGTACGGTGAACTGACTAGACAAAGCGTTCACTGCTTTTGTACCGACCCCATTTAAACCGACGGACTTTTGGAAAGCCTTACTATCATATTTACCACCTGTATTGATTTTAGAAACAACATCAACTACAGAACCAATTGGAATACCACGTCCATAATCGCGTACGGAAACTTTATTCTCGTTTACCGTGATATCAATTGTTTTACCAGCTCCCATAACAAACTCATCGATGGAGTTGTCAACGACCTCTTTCAATAAAACATAAATACCATCATCATAGGCCGAACCGTCCCCCAACTTTCCAATGTACATTCCCGGACGAAGGCGAATATGCTCTTTCCAATCCAGGGACCTAATGCTGTCTTCGTTATATGTACTCATAAATTTATGTAGAACTTAGCTAACAAAAGTAAAAAAAATAAACTACGATAAGTAGTTTAAAAGGCTAAATTTTTTAGATATCCGCAGTTTATGTCCAGATGGTGAAAATTGCTGGTTTGCCGGGAAATGTTTACATTTAGTGTAAGTAATTTTAAAGCGAATTTAAAGCGAATAATTTATGGGATTATTTGATAAAATCAGGAATGAGTTTGTCGATATTATCGAATGGGTCGATAATAGTACAGATACAATTGTGTGGAAATTTCCAAGGTATCAGAATGAAATAAAAATGGGCGCACAATTGACCGTAAGGGAAGGACAAGCTGCTGTATTTTTAAACGAAGGTGTGGTGGCTGATGTCTTTCAGCCTGGTCGTTACGAATTGACGACTCAAAACATGCCGATCATGACAACCATTAGGGGCTGGAAGTATGGATTCAATAGTCCTTTCAAAGCGGATGTTTATTTTGTGAATCTTCGTCAATTTGTTAATCAGAAATGGGGTACCAAAAATCCAATCATGTTGCGGGATCCTGAATTTGGCCCCATTCGACTCCGAGCTTTTGGTAATTTCTCCTTTCAAGTGAAAGATGTTACTGTTTTTATGAAACAGCTCGTTTCAACGACGCCGGTATTTACGGTTGAAGATATCACAGAGCAGCTTCGAAACATTGCGGTATCGAGAGGGATGGATGCTATTGCGGAGTCCAAAATTCCTGCTTTGGATCTTGCATCCAACTACGATGAAGTGTCGGCCTTGATACAGCAGAAAATTGCATCCGATTTTGATGAGTTGGGGTTAAGTTTAACGAAGTTTTTAATTGAGAATATTTCTTTCCCAGAGGAAGTTGAAAAGGCACTTGATAAGCGAAGTAGCATGGGAGTTGTTGGTAATCTTGGGGCATATGCTCAATTTCAAGCTGCTAATTCGATGGAGAAAGCTGCAGAGAATCCAGCTAGTGGAGGTATCGTCGGCGCGGGTTTTGGCGCTGGATTAGGGGCAGGAATGGTTGGTCAGATGGGAAATATCTTTCAACAAAATAGTTTTGATGGAAACAATCCAACTGGAGTAGGGGGCGCAGGTGCTTCTTCTACACCCGCGGGTCCACCGCCGCTACCTAACAGCGTAGCTTATTATCTCGCGATTAAAGGAAAACAGGAAGGACCATTTGATCATGAGCAATTGAGTAGCCTTGTCATGGATGGCACGCTGAATACAGCTACCCTAGTGTGGAGAGAAGGACTTGAGAACTGGATTGAAGCTGATAAGGTGAGCGATTTGAAAGGACTTTTTTCACAGATTCCGCCTCCAATACCAGGAGTTTAGGAAAGAAACGCATGACTGTATTGTATGAGTTTTGAAGAAAAAACCTCCGAGATAGAACAAGGGCTGAAATGTCAGGGTTGTGGTGCAATTTTGACTTATCAGCCCGGTACTTCCTATTTAGGATGTTCCTATTGTGGAACCAGAAATGAAATAGCTGATCAGTTGCCAGAAAATGGGCGTATTGAATCAACGGATTATAAGGTCTTTGGAGCCGCGATGGAAGAACTCGAAGACGACCGATATAGTTATTTAGCTGAGGTTGTGCATTGCGGAAACTGTGGTGCAAATTCAAGGTTAAATGCGCACATCACAGCGGATTTATGTGCTTTTTGTGCTTCACCATTGATCATTGACCATCAGCAAAAACGTATTGTAAAACCGCATGGTGTTGTTCCTTTCGGTGTTGACTATAAAAGTGCCTTTGGGCTATTGACGCAATGGGCTGGGAAGGTATGGTTTGCACCGAATGACTTTAAGCGGATTTTTAATGCTAGGAATGACCGTCTAAAGGGGGTATATATTCCTTTTTGGTCTTATGATGCAGATGTGAATTCTGATTACGTTGGATCCCGAGGTGAGTATTATTATGTGACAAGGACGCGGCGTAATTCGGATGGCGAAACAGAAGAATACGAAGAAAGACGAACCAATTGGTATCCAACTTCGGGTACTGTTTATAGCCAATTCAAGGATATTGTTATTTCTGGATCAACCTCCCTTCCGGAAAAGTTTTCCGAAAAGATCGGGCCGTGGAATTTAGGCTATCTAAGACCTTTCAATGAGCATTATTTGAGTGGTTTTATCGCGGAAACTTTCAGTGTAGATCACGTGAAAGCAGCAACAACTGCCCGAGCGATTATGGACCGGGAGATCGAGCGACAGGTTGAGAACGACATCGGTGGCGATACGCAGGATATCGATTCCATTGACAGTGATTTTAAATCCATTAAATTGAAATATATTCTTTTGCCCATTTGGTTATCTGCTTATCAATACAAGGGAAAGAGTTATCAGATCATGGTTAATGCATTTAATGGTAAAGTTTACGGGCAACGGCCTTATAGCTTTTGGAAAATAGCTTTTTTGGTATTAGCGATCCTTATTGTTCTGTATTTATTAAGCTTTATGGGATAACAAATAGGTTAGTAAAAGAAAGCGCTGTCCTCAAACGAAGAGAACAGCGCTTTTTTGTATGCTAAAAGGTGCCTATTTGTTCAACGATAGTAGGAATCCAATGGTAAAGTTGGCATCCCAGTCAAAAACAAAGGTATCGCAGTTGGTCGCATCTTTAATTGCTTTATAAATGTTAACACCGCTTTTTGTTTTTATTTTATCTGCGTTGTAAGAAGCTGGGTCGTTCAGAACGGTAAAACGTTCTTCACCTTGGCGCGTTTGTGAGGCAAGTTCAAAAGGAACGCCACCTATAATAAAACAAACTTCTCTTTTATTTTCAGGAATCTTTTCACCTAATTTTTTTACTTCTGCATAGACAGCATCATCTTTGAGATCTTTCTCATAGTACTTTGCTCCAGGTGCTTCGACAGATTTTGTATCGCCATCGATCCATGAAATTTTTGTGTTACCAGACCCGATGTCAACAACAAATGCATTGTCTTCATATGCTTTTGGAAGGACCGATTTTAATGCAAGCTTTCCTTCTTGCTCTGCTGTAACCAAGTTGACCACAAAGCCCATTTTTCTAAGTTCACTACTAATGATAGTTGTTTTGGGTTCCTTTTGCGCTCCAGAGCTAATGACGAAATGTATGTTTTTCGATTTAACACCTTTATCCAGCATCATGCCGATATAGTCTTTTAATCCTTTGCGAATATCCTCGGTATTTGCCAATCCTTCATAAGCAAAAGACTTTCCAAAATCTTTGGAAACGATTTCCCAACGATTCTCTTTATCCATATTCACGACGAAGGAATTGAAACCAGAGGCGCCCACTTCAACCACTCCTTTGTATTCACCGTCAACAGGCTTTTCAGGTTGATAGTTGAATGAACGAGTGTCTTTCGAGCCCGATGAGTGGTTTGAATCCGCATTTTTGTGACTGGTTGAGTCTGTTTGTACAGTAGGGTTAGCATCAAATTTGCCCGATTGCATTGCCCAGTAACCGATTGCCAGAATAGGTAAAGCAATAATAATTGCTTTTATAGGCCATCTTAATCTTGCCCATGTTGATTTTTCTTCCATAATGTTGAAGTAATATAATTTTATAGTTAATCAAGTAGTGTAAATCCTTTATCCACTTTCTCTTCGGGCTTGAGCTCGTAGCTGGCGTCTGTCATCTGCGTTACATTCAATACCTTCAGATTACGTTCGTCTACTTTGCGGATGAATTCTTCCAGTTCACCCTGCGTTGGCGCTCCGCCGACAGTGATGTTGTTGTTTTGATCCAAGAAATCCAAATTGGACCGAATAGATGCAATATTTTGACTAATGGCACCTGTTGCGGCATTCATCGCTTCCTGAAAAGCCCAGCCATCTTTTATATTGAATACATCTGCAAGACCGTCGGTGGCATTTTTCATTTTTTGGGTCGCTTCTAGCTTCTTGGAAATAATAGAAATGCTGCTATCTAAGGTGCTAACATAAATTCGGGCGGCACTTTCATTGTCTTTGAGTACTTCTAACACTTTAGCAAACTGATTGGCATATTGGACGTAGCTGCGCGCATTTTGCTCTTCTGATTCTCCTTCTTTTCCTAATAGAAAGGCTTTAGTACGGGTTTCTTTAGCATCTCTGGCATAAGCATTTGCTTTTTCTGCGTTATTTTTACTCGCTTCTTCTTTTGATTTTTCGTCGAGATTAGCTGCCTCTGCTGTAAAACGTTTGGCATACGTATATTTTTCTTCCGCAGTTTTCTGTGCTGTTTCGCCACTTTGAATCATATCAATGCGGACTCCATCGACATTGCTAATTTTTTCCTTTACTCGTTTCAGCGTGTCTTTTGCATCTCTTGATAGCAATTGTAGGGTCTCTATTGGGTTATTTCTAATGATTGATTTTTCTCCTTTAAAGAGTAAAACAGTGCCAAGCCGATGCAGTAGTGCGATGATTTTGGGGGCTAACAACAATAAGGTAATCAGGATAATACTAAATATGACAAAAAGTATGCTTTTTCCAGCATACTCCAACATAATCGGTAAATATTTGAAAAATGCAAATGCGCCACCGAGTAAAATTGCCCAAAAGAAAACCTTTGACGCAGTTTTTTTTGCTTCTGGGGATTGTAGCTGTGCAGGCAGATGATCGCCCAATACTTGAAATATCGGAAGTTGCGTCTTTATCTCAGCGGGAATGTTAACATATTGATCTTTTCTTTCCATTGATTTATTTTTATGTTATTGATTGATTAATCATACGCAATGTCGTATTGATTTCGGTAACGACCTCATCAACGGCTGCACTGCCGATGTTTATTTTTTGTTCAATGTCTTTAATTTTGGGTTCGTACTTTTCATTAATTTGCCCCAAAGCGAGCTGTTTTTTCTGTAAATCATCTTGCAATTTTGCAATATTTTCCGTTATTGTTTTGATTTCAGCATTCAGATTTGCAATCTCCAAGGTTCGGTCCTGTTCAGTTTTTTTCTTTTCAGCCTGTTTCTGTTCCGATTCTTTGGCAATGGTTTCTTTGAGTTTATTAGCATAATTTGTGCCAGTTGCTATCAATTTTTCTTTGGACAACGAACTGTCTACAAATTTAAGCGAGGTATAAGCTGCTTTGAGGGTGTTTTCCTCCACTTTACCCATTGCTGCTGCAGCATTCCATACCTCAAAAAAGTCTACCCCTTGTTCATTTAGTTTTTCCAGGATAGCATAGACCTTTAATTTCATTTCTTTAAGGTCGGTAGTTCCATCGTTGGCCGTTATGGGTATTGGGGGAGGTGTTTTTCCAGTTGTTGGCGGAGCTGGAGAATAGGATGGTTCCTTATAAGGGGTGTTTGGAATAGCATTTGGTGCAGGCGCCGATGGCGTTTGTGGGTGCTGGTTTTGTTGAGGTTGATCATCTTCAAAAATTAATTTCTTCAGACTGTTTAATATACCAGATCCTCTTTTAGTGTCGTCGTTGCTCATCATGTCATAGTTGATTATATCTTTACTAAAATAATAAAAATTACTATTCTCTACTGGATTGACCGATAGAAAATCTATAATGGATGGGAAGAGTTATAGGCTGACATGAAAAGATGAAATTCTATTTTAGGGACTGAAAGAGCTCTACGGGCATTGTAGGCGGCTAAAAAAAGAGCGATAGCCCATCAATAATTGGTTATCGCTCTTTTGTTCATGGCGGTTATTGAATATTATCTGCCAAAATCATCCTGTACGCGAACGATATCGTCTTCGTCAGAAGGGTTGTTGGCATCTGTATGTTGCCAAATTTCTGCTAAAATACCGAAGCCGTCCAATCCAATTAAACGGTGACGTTGTCCTTGGCGCAATCGGATTGTTTCCCCTTCTTTCAATGTAGATACAACAGATTCTTCATCTGTGTCAGAAACCATAACCCCTACGTTACCTTGGATAACCCGCCAGATTTCAGCCCGGCGGTGGTGATATTGCCAAGATAGTCTTTTATCCGGTGCAACAATTAGAATTTTAGGACTTAATTTTCCGGATATTCTTAATTCTTGTACATCCATTCCGCCGAAATATTCATCGGCAAATTCCTGCGCCTGCGATTCGTCAATGACGAAAAATCCGCCCCAAGGACGCGCTGCATCTGATTTATCGATACGAAAACCTTTGGAAGTCAGCATTTCCTGTACATTTTCAAACAATGCAATTTTATCTATAGCCATATTACAATTCTAAAAATTTGTTATTCGTTAATTTAGCAGCTAAATATAAAAAAAATCTATTAATAATTTAAGTTAACCGTTTTAGCAATATTTACATGCCGACTATAGTCGTTTCTTTGGTCGTGCTCAATCGCCATGTGCCAGGTAAAGTTAAAAATGAAATTGCTAATTTTGTGATCAATCTAATTTCAGGATATGTCAAACTTTCAAGTCGATCGGGAAAATACTGCATTTATGCAGGCTGTTGCTTTCGTTAACCAAACGAATCAAAACGTATTTATTACAGGGAAGGCAGGTACCGGAAAGACGACGTTTTTGAAGTATATAAAGGAGCATAGTTACAAGAAGATGGCGATTACGGCACCTACTGGCGTTGCAGCGATGAACGCAGGCGGAACGACTTTGCACTCTTTATTTTGGCTTCCTTTTGGAACTTTTATAGAAGATTATGAGTTGCGGTGGGATGAGCAGGATAGTCATATTTACAATAAATCACGTCTTTTTAGCACGATTAAACTGACGAAGCAACGCCGGGCGATTTTGCAGGAACTTGAACTGTTAGTGATTGATGAGGTCTCGATGGTTCGCGCAGATACCTTGGATGCGATTAATGTTATCCTCCAATCTGTTCGTCGCGATATGCGGCCTTTTGGCGGATTGCAGGTGTTGTTTATCGGAGACTTGTACCAGTTGCCGCCTGTCGTGAAAGATGCAGAGTGGAATGTATTAAAAGATCATTACTCTTCTGTTTTCTTCTTCAATGCCAAGATATTGAGAGATAATCCTTTGGTGATGTTAGAACTTAATAAGATCTATCGTCAGCAAGATGAGGGCTTCATTTCCATTTTGAATGCCATACGAAACAATCAATGTACAAGTGATATGCTCAAGACCCTAAATGGTTACTATCAGCAGGACTTTGTTCCAAATGAAGCAGAGCAATACATTACATTGACCTCTCATAATCGAAATGCCGATGAAATAAACGGTGCTAAATTGGCATCATTATCTGGTAAAATGTTAAACCTTAAAGCGGTAGTAAAGGATGATTTTGCACAGGGCTCCTATCCTGCAGAGGAAACATTGTCATTGAAAATAGGAGCACAGGTCATGTTTATTCGCAACGATTCGGGAGATGAACGTAAGTATTATAATGGTAAGATAGGTACGGTAAAGGACATAGACACTGTGCAAGGAACTGTAACGGTTACCTTTCCTGATGGGTCGGAGTCTGTAAGCGTTAAAAGGGAAACTTGGGAGAATATCCGTTATAATTATGATAAGGGGCAGGATCAGATCAAGGAGGAAATTTTAGGTACATTTTCACAATTTCCACTTCGGCTCGCCTGGGCGATCACTATCCATAAAAGTCAGGGCTTAACATTTGAAAAAGCAATCATTGATGCGGGTACTTCTTTTGCAGCAGGTCAGGTTTATGTTGCATTGAGCCGTTTAACGAGTTTAGATGGACTTGTATTAAAGTCTATCATTCCTTCTTATGCCATTCGTACCGATTATCAGGTCGTTGAGTTTGCACAGCGCGCGCAGGCGCAGCCTGATATCAATTCGATTCTGGAGCAGTGTCAACGGAATTACCTTGGTCAGATTTTAATGCACGGTTTTCGGTGGGATGGCTTATTGGCGGAGACGTCTGATTTATTGAAGTCGCTCGAAGAACGTAACATTGATGGTAAGGAACAAGCGGTATTGTTTTTTCAGCAACTGGTCAAGCACCTGCAGATGCAAGAGAAAGTTGCCCATAAGTTTATCGTTGTTTTATATGATTTATTACGTGATAAAAATGCAATTGATTACGATGTTATCTGTGAGCGTTCTACCGCGGCAGTCAATTGGTTTTTGCCAAAAATGGATACCGATCTGATTGATGCGTTGAACAAACATATTGAAGAATATCAGATACGAAAACGTACCAAGAAATATATTGACGAGCTCAAAGCGCTATTGCTTGATTACAAGCGAAAACGCGAACAGTTGCAGCATTGTCTGCTTATTGCTGCTACACTATCCAAGCGGGAAGATTTTCAAACGGCCATGTTGGATGTATCTGCCAGTGTGAAGACCAAAGAGAAAGATGATTTGGCTGCACAAACTGCAGATGAAGAAGGGCCTAGAAAATTAGATACCAAAGAGATTTCTCTAGAAATGTTTAAGGATGGAATGAGCATTGCTGATATAGCAGGTAAGCGCGGGATGGTTGCAGGCACGATTTACGGACATTTGATTACCTTTGTAGGTACAGAAGTGGAGGCTACAGACTTGATCGAGCAAGAGAAGTTGGATCGTATACTAGATGTGATCCGGACAAACCCGGATAAATCGTCTTCTGAACTTAAAATGCTTTTGGGGACAGATATAGACTACCCAGATATTAAAATTGGACAAAAAGTTTTGGGATTGTAGGCAATAAGGATTTATGATGTATATTTGTAACAAATATTGTGATGTAGTTTGTTGAGAGCCCATTGATAACCTTACGATTTCTTATGGAAGACAAGAAAGATCCTAACAAGTGGCTTGTGTTGACAACTATTTCTACTCAGATGGTTTTTACCATTTACGTATTTTATTTATTAGGAGATTGGTTGGACGGCAAGTTTCATAGTGATAACCAATTATGGATGAAAATCTGTACCCTTGCTGGGATTGGGATTTCTCTCTACCAGGTCATTAGACAAGTGAATCGATTAAACGATAGATGATAGTATATTTAAAGCAGGCACTTATTTTATTTTTTGTTGCGGTATTGGTATTTGCCCTTCATTTCTTTTTGTTAAAATCTTTTGATGGAATACAAAATCTTGACGATCTACATTTTCCATTGTATGAAATATATGTTTTTCAATTGATTTTATCGATTATTATTATGGCAGGAGTGCGTTATTTTTCGCAGCAATTCCCACCATATGTCGGTTTTATTTTCTTAGGATTATTGACGTTAAAATTTGTCCTAAATTATTTGTATATCCATAGCGGGCTAGCAAAACCACATGCCGATATTTTAAAATATAACTATTTGATCGTTGTCGTTTTATTCCTTTTTTACGATGTTGGATTTGCTTATAAGGCTTTAAACAAATCCTAAGGGAGAAAACGATAGTTTTTTCAAAAAAATGTAATATTAAAGTAGCTTTTGTGCTTTATATGTAGTATTTTCGCAAAAATTTTAAATAACATAATAGTAGTATCGTGAGTCTTAAAAGAACACTTCAATTTTTAGCAGTTATTCTGTTTGCAGTTGCGCCATTTTTAACAAAGGCCAATGAGAATGCACACGGAGAAAAATCGCAGGCTGAGGAAATCAATAGCCATATTGAGCATCACTTACAAGATGATTATTATTTTAGCTTCTTTTCCGACGAAGAGACAGGTAAGCATTTTGGCTTTTCGTTGCCAGTTATTTTGATTGACAATGGCTTGAAAGTTTTTATGGCTTCTGCATTTGATCACGGTAATAAGGTTGCGGAGGTTGATGGTCAATACTATGCATTATACCATGGGAAAATTTATAAGACCGATGCTACTGGTAATATAGCTGGTCATGAATACCGGAAAAATGCCGATGGTAGTTATGTTATGACTGTAAACGAGAATGGAAAGGAAGTGAAAAAGGAATTTGAAACTTCTTATGTTGTCGGTTCTCATGAAATTCATGAAGCTACAGATTTTCATCCGTCTGTAGACATGCCTTTAGATTTTTCGATCACAAAGAGTGTTGTAGGTTTATTTTTGGCTGCGTTTTTAATGTTTTGGGCATTTATAAGTTTGGCTAAAACTTATAAAAAGGGTGCTAACAACTTACCTAAAGGTGTAGGACGTGTATTAGAGCCTTTGGTTATCTATGTGCGTGATGAGATGGCAATTCCAAACATTGGTCATCGTTATAAAGAATTTATGCCCTATTTATTGTCTGTATTTTTCTTGATCTGGATTTTGAACTTGGTTGGTTTGACACCACTAGGCTTTAATGTGACAGGTAACATTACAGTAACATTATGTTTGGCTCTATTTACTTTTTTAATTGTAAATATCAAAGCAAACGCAAACTATTGGAAACATATTTTCTGGATGCCAGGTGTTCCTGTTCCATTTAAATTCGTTTTGGCACCAATTGAAGTGTTGGGGTTGTTTACAAAGCCATTCTCTTTGATGGTTCGTTTGTTTGCAAATATTACAGCTGGTCACACGGTTGTGATGGGATTGATTGCAATTGTTTATTTATTGCAACACCAATTGACAGTAGTGGGTAGTGTCGGTGTTTCCATGTTCTTAACAATCTTCTTGATGGTTATTGAATTATTGGTTGCCTTCTTACAAGCGTTTATTTTTACGATGTTGTCATCCTTGTTTATCGGTATGGCTGTTGAAGAACATCACGATCATTAATTAGCAAATTTTTTAATTATTCAAATCATACATTATGTACAATTTAATTGGAGCCGGTTTAATCGTTATCGGTGCAGGTTTAGGTTTAGGTAAAATTGGTGGTTCTGCAATGGAAGCTATCGCTCGTCAACCAGAAGCAGCATCTAAAATCCAAACTGCAATGATTATCATTGGTGCCTTACTTGAAGGTTTAGCATTCGGTGCTTTATTATTAGGTAAATAGTCACAACGGTTTTATGATATAACCTGCAACGGTTGGTTGCAGGTTATATTATTCCTGAATCTTAAAAAATAAAAATTATCATTATATAGTATAACAATGGATAAATTAATACATTCGTTTTCGTACGGTTTGTTTTTTTGGATGGTCATCGTCCTTGTCGTTATTATCTTTTTATTAGGTAAATACGCTTGGAAACCAATTGTTGATGCCCTAGACGAACGTGAAAAAGGTATTGCAAGTGCTTTGGAGGCAGCTGAAAAAGCTAAATTGGAAATGGCTCGTTTAACAAATGAAAACGAACAATTACTGAAAGAAGCACGCGCAGAACGCGACGTTATCCTTAAGGAGGCAAAAGAGCTTAAAGATAAGATCGTAGCTGAGGCAAAAACTCAGGCGCAAGCTGAAGGTGCAAAAATGATTGCTCAAGCGAAAGAGGAGATCAATGAACAAAAGAACAAAGCTTTGGCTGAGGTGAAGTCTCAGGTTTCTTCTTTGTCTTTGGATATTGCTCGTAAAGTGTTAAACAAAGAATTTGAGGACCAAGGAAAGCAAGAAGCTTTAGTAGCAGATTTGCTTAATGACGTTAAATTGAACTAATCCGGTCACTCAAATTACGAAATAGAATTATGTCAGTATTTAAAGTAGCATCGAGATATGCGAAGGCATTAATTGACTTGGCAGGCGAGCAAGGCTCACTGGAAACAATCAAGACCGATATGGATTCATTCATTGCGGTTTTGAAATCCAGTACCGAATTGCAAGCTGTTTTGGCCAATCCTATTGTCCCTTTGGATAAAAAGAAAAACATATTGGATGCGCTATTTAAAGATAAGATCAATCCAAATATCTTGGCGTTCTTTAAGATCATGATCAATAAAGGTCGTGGCGAAATTGTATATGCCACTGCTCAAGAATTTATTCGTGAGTATAATGAGGTAAAAGGAATTGTGAAAGCTACAGTTACATCTGCAGCACCACTTTCTGAAGCTAATTTGGCGGCGATGAAAGATGTACTTGCAAAGGAAACCAATGCTCAAGTGATATTGGTCAATAAAGTTGATCATCATTTGATCGGTGGTTTTGTGGTCAATATCGGCGATCGCCAGATTGACGCAAGTATTGCTGGTAAGTTGAATAAATTGGAAAGATATTTAAATCAGAATAATTAGTTTTTTTCTGAGATTTGAAGTAAAATAAATCAAAAAACCCCTTATAATAATTAAAATGATAGAGGTAAGACCAGATGAAGTTTCGGCAATTCTAAGAGAGCAATTGTCGGGCTTTAAATCAGAAGCCGAACTAGAGGAAGTGGGTACCGTACTTGCTGTAGGTGACGGTATTGCTCGTATTTACGGCTTAACTAAAGTTCAGTCCGGTGAGTTGGTTGAATTTGATAACGGATTACAAGGTATTGTATTAAACTTGGAAGAAGACAATGTTGGTGTTGTACTTTTAGGCCCTTCTGATGAAATCAAAGAAGGGGATACTATTAAACGTACCAATCGTATTGCATCCATCAAAGTTGGTGAAGGCTTGTTGGGCCGTGTTGTAAATACTCTAGGTCAACCAATCGATGGTAAAGGACCTATTCAAGGTGATTTGTATGAAATGCCGATCGAGCGTAAAGCTCCAGGTGTTATCTACCGTCAACCGGTAACTGAACCATTACAAACAGGTATCAAAGCGATCGATGCGATGATTCCAGTTGGTCGTGGGCAACGTGAGTTGGTTATTGGTGACCGTCAAACAGGTAAAACAGCTGTTTGTATTGATACGATCTTGAATCAGAAAGAATTTTATGATGCAGGGCAACCTGTATTCTGTATCTACGTTGCCGTAGGTCAAAAGAATTCTACCGTTGCGAATATCGTGCGGACATTGGAAGAAAGAGGTGCGATGGCTTATACAGTAGTTGTTGCTGCATCTGCTGCTGATCCTGCTCCACTTCAATTCTATGCGCCAATGGCAGGTGCTGCTATCGGCGAATTTTTCCGTGATACAGGCCGTCCGGCATTGATTGTTTATGATGATTTGTCTAAACAAGCTGTAGCTTACCGTGAGGTTTCATTATTGTTGCGTCGTCCACCGGGCCGCGAAGCCTACCCAGGTGACGTATTTTATCTACACAGCCGTTTGTTGGAGCGTGCAGCGAAAATCAACTCTTCGGATGATATCGCACGCAACATGAACGATTTACCAGAATCAATCAAACATTTGGTGAAAGGTGGTGGTTCATTGACTGCGCTTCCGATCATCGAAACACAAGCGGGTGACGTTTCTGCTTATATCCCAACCAACGTAATTTCAATTACAGATGGTCAGATCTTCTTGGAGTCTAATTTGTTTAATGCAGGTATCCGTCCAGCGATCAACGTAGGTATCTCTGTATCTCGTGTAGGTGGTAACGCACAGATCAAACCGATGAAGAAAGTATCGGGTACTTTAAAGTTAGATCAAGCGCAGTACCGTGAATTGGAAGCTTTTGCTAAGTTTGGTTCTGATTTAGATGCTGCTACAAAAGCTGTGTTAGACAAAGGGGTTCGTAATGTTGAAATCTTAAAACAAGGTCAATACTCTCCAGTTTCCGTAGAGAAACAAGTTGCGATCATATACATCGGAACTAAGGGTTTATTGCGTAATGTTCCTGTAAATAAGGTTAGAGAATTTGAAGAGGAGTTCTTAACACAATTGGAACAACGTCATCCAGAAGTGTTGGCAGCATTTAAAGCTGGTAAGTTCTCTGATGAATTAACTGCAGTATTAGAAACAGTAGCTAAGGATTTAGCATCAAAATATTAATAGTAATGAGTATTTGGTATTGAGTCTATTGACAAGGCTCGATACTCAATACTAGGTACTTAATACTTAAAACAAATATGGCAAATTTAAAAGAAGTAAGAAACCGGATTACCTCCGTATCATCAACGCAGCAGATTACAAAAGCTATGAAGATGGTTTCGGCTGCTAAATTGAAGCGCGCTACTAACGCTATCTTACAATTGCGCCCATATGCGAATAAACTAAGAGATATTTTGGCGGATGTTTCTGCAAGCGTGGAGGGAAGTAATTCTCCGTTTACTGTAGATCGCGAGCCAAATAAGGTGTTGATCGTTGTTGTTTCTTCTAACAGAGGTTTGGCTGGAGCATTCAACGCAAATGTTATCAAAGCAACTAATAACTTGATCGCTAACAAATATGCCGAGCAACATGCAAAAGGAAATTTGAGTATCATTGGTATTGGTAAGAAAGGTTATGATTTCTTTTCGAAGCGTAACTTTAATGTGGTAGCTAATCACTCTGATTTGTTTTCTGATTTAAATTTTGGTGGGGTATCCGTGGTGACTGAATTTATCATGGAACAATTTAAAGAAGGTAATTTTGACCGTGTTGAAGTGGTGTACAACCAGTTTAAAAATGCTGCAGTTCAAGAGCTGACAGCGGAGCAGATTTTACCTTTAATACCACCAGCCGAGGAAGACAAACAACATACGCATAAAGCAAAAATAGAAGCTGAGGTGGATTATATCATCGAGCCTTCCAAAGAGAAGATTATCGAAGAGTTGATTCCTAAAGCAATCAAAATTCAATTATACAAAGCTGTTTTGGATTCAAATGCTTCGGAACATGGAGCACGTATGACAGCGATGGATAAAGCGACAGAAAATGCAGGTGATTTATTAAAATCATTGAAGCTATCGTACAACCAGGCACGTCAAGCAGCAATTACAACAGAATTGACAGAGATCGTATCAGGGGCCGCTGCTTTATCAAACGGATAGTTTTTATTCGGGTGAACACAAAAAAAGGTGCTGATCATATGATCAGCACCTTTTTTTGTGAACTACATTACCATCGAATTAGCGCTGATCCCCATGTAAATCCTGCTCCAAAGGCGGCCAGACAGATAAGATCACCGTTTTTAATTTTTCCTTCTTCCCAAGCCTCGCATAATGCGATCGGAATAGAGGCCGCAGTGGTATTGCCATATTTTTGAATATTGTTGAAAACTTGATCGTCCCTTAATTGAAGTGTTTTCTGTATAAATTGGGAGATGCGGAGGTTGGCTTGATGTGGAATCAGTAAATCGATATCGTTGGTTTTTAAATTATTTTTTTTCAATGCCTCTTGAATTACTTCAGGAAATTTGACAACAGCTTTCTTGAAAACAGCCTGTCCATCCATATTTGGAAATGCAGTCCCGTCTTCGAGCATCTCTTTGGTCATCAATAATCCTCCTAATTCCTGCTCGGGCCATTTGGGCATTTCATCCAGCCATATTCCGCTGGATGCCCCCGGGTAATACATAGCTAGCTTTTCGGCTTCTGCTCCGTCTGAATGTAAATGTGTACTCAGTATACCTTTGCCATCTTCCGCTGTTGGTTGCACAACGACCGCTCCTGCACCATCGCCAAAAATTACGGAAACGGCTCGTCCCCTGGTTGAAAAGTCGAGGGCAAAAGAATGTTTTTCTGAGCCGACGACCAGCACATTTTTATACATACCTGTTTTTACAAATTGGTCGGCTATAGAGAGGGCATATATAAATCCCGAACATTGGTTTCTGACATCCAATGCGCCAACTTCATTCATCCCCATTTCCCTTTGTAATAAAACCGCACAGCCCGGGAAATAATAATCTGGGGATAGTGTTGCGAAGATGATAAAATCAACATCCTGCGGGGTAATTTGGGCACGCTCTATAGCAATTTCAGCCGCTTCGACTCCCATTGTTGTGGTGGTCTCACCGATTCTGTCAGCATATCTACGTTCTTTAATTCCTGTTCGTTCCTGAATCCATTCGTCACTGGTATCCATAAAGCGTGTAAGATCATTATTGGTATAGACGTTTTTTGGAACGTAATAGCCGATTCCGGCAATTTTTGACTGTAACATAATAAATTCTGCTAATTGATTGTATTCTTCCCTTTTATAATGTCGTTAATTTAGAAAAAAATATTCTATTTTTGCAGAATGGGTACCCAAACTGCTGAAGAAACCTTTACGTTAGAAGAGATTTTAGCCTCTGTCAAAGAGTCTAATCGACTCATTTTATGGAATGATGAAACCAATACGTTTGAACATGTGATTCACTGCTTGATTTATCATTTGCAATATACCGAAAAGCAAGCCGAGAAGATTGCCTGGAAAGTACATACTGAAGGAAAATGTGCTGTATTGGAAGGGAGTTATACGGAGATGGAAATTTATCGCAAAATTTTGAAAGCCGAAGGATTAACTGTCTCTGTAGAGTAACTTGCCATTCTTTTGTTACCGTAATAATATGGTTACGCTTCTATTTTGTCTATAAGTTTTAGTTTTCTTTGTAGATCATAACTATAAACTAAGCTGAAGCTCTCATGTTGTTTAACGCTAAATCGTTTAAATCTTTTTTATTTTTATTGTTTTTACCTGTTTTTCTTTTTGCTCAAACGGGTCAAATTAAAGCTATTTTGGTTGATAGCGCAACTGCTAAGCCTATATTATCCGCGAGTGCCACACTCCTGGATGCGAAAAATAATACCGTTGTGAAAGGTGGACAGTCTGTAGACCAGGGATTTCTCTTGTTATCTGATATTAAACCCGGTAAATACAATATACGTTTTTCCTATGTCGGCTATGAAGCAAAATCTATTGATGCTGTAGAGGTCTTAGGAGGAAAGAGTAAAGATTTAGGCCGAATTGCTTTGAAGTCCATAGGTAATATCTTGAATGAAGTGGTTGTTGAAGGTAGGGTTCCAGCCATGCAAATTGGTATAGACCGTAAAACGTTCAATGTAGGTGAGAGTTTGGTAAGTGCTGGCGGAACTGCAACTGATGTATTAGCTAATGTCCCAACCCTACAGGTTGATCAGGACGGATCTGTCAGTTTGCGTGGGTCGAGTAGCGTGAAAATTTTAATCGATGGCCGAGAGTCCGCTTTAGCCGGAAGTGATGTGACTTCGTTGCTTCAAAGCCTACCTGCTAATTCAATCGATAAAGTTGAGGTCATTACCAATCCTTCTTCCAAATACGACGCTGAGGGACAGACTGGGATCATCAATATTGTTTTAAAGAAGAATATCAGAACCGGATTAAATGGTTCTATCAATACTTCTGCCGGGTCTTATGATAACTACATGGCAGGACTGACCTTGAATTATAGGGATAAAAAGTTTAATTATTTTGGATCTTATAATTTCAACAAACGCCATATGGTTGGAAGCGGTGCCGTTGATAATATCTTTAAAAATAACAATAGCCAGATATCAAATAATTCGGAATCATCAAGAAAAGGTAATAGTCATACGATAAAAGCTGGAGTGGACTATAGTCTTTCTGATAAAACATCCTTGAGCCTTTCTGGTAATGTGAGCATAAGGGATAATAACCGTGGTGAGGACTTATGGTACCATTATTTTAATCACCCAACCTTATCCGGCACGAGCACTAGAACTTCTCGCCAACTCGAGGATGATCTGGGCTATGAATTTACAATGGATTTTAGACATCAATTTAAGAGATCTGGTGAAGAACTGACCGCTAATGCCAGCTATGGCCGCGATAAGGAAGATGGCACAAATGTTTTTTTACAGGAGTTTACCTCTGGAACACCTAGTACAGGCCGAAATAATGTCAGTTCGGAAGACGGTAAAAATATCAATATACAAGCGGATTATGTGCTCCCTTTTTCAGAAGAGAGTAAATTTGAAGCAGGTTATCGTTCGCAAATCAGAAAGTCATTTGATACTCAATTCTCGGATACGTTGTCGGTAGCAAATGGTAGCTATCTGCCAGACTATGGCATCAGCAATGATTTTGATTTTACGTCTACTGTTCATGCCTTATATGCCAACTACCAAGGGAAACTATCGGATAGAATAGGTTATCAAGTAGGTTTGCGTGCTGAGCAATTCAACCTAAATTCTACTTACTTTTCAAAAGATCCAACTGTTATTGACAAGGAAACTAAGGCCAGTCAAGACTTCTTTCGTCTATATCCAACCTTATTTTTAACATACAATGTTGGTGATGAAGGTGATAAAATTCAATTCAGTTATTCTAGAAGAGTTCAGCGAGCGAGAGGTTGGCAAGTCAATCCATTCTTGAATGTTTCAGATGACATGAACAGACGGCAGGGGAATCCCAATCTGAAGCCTGAAGATGTTCACGGCTTTGAGCTGAGTTTTGCCAAAACCTTCGGTAAGGTGAATTTGATTTCTTCTGCGTACTTCAATCATACCAATGAGGTGATGCAGCCTTATGTTTATTTTGTGGACACCTTGAGCAGTGTGACCTACAGCCGATGGGAGAACTTGACAAGTAGAAATCTCTCCGGATTTGAATTTATCTCTAAAGTCAATGCGACTAAGGATTTTGATTTTACATTCAATCTTAATCTGATCAATATCAATTTTAAGGCTAATGAGGCTTATAATGTTAAAGCATCCAATGGTTTTGCATACAATACCAATTTAACGGCTAATTACCGTTTTACGCCAACGTTTTCCGCTCAAGTTCGTGGTGAATATAACTCTTCGCGGGTGATGGCACAAGGAAAGATGAACGCTATGAAAGGTGTTGATGTTGCATTGAAAAAAGATGTGCTAAATAAGAAGGCATCTATTATGTTCAATGTTAGAGATGTATTTAATACACGGAAAATGCAGGGCTTTACTGAGACACCACAATTGAGTTCTAATTTTGAACACCGTTGGATGAAGAGAATGTTTACTTTGTCGCTTTCCTACCGGTTTGGTAGCCAAGATTTAAACAAATCAAAGAAGAAGGTGTCAAACACAAATGAATTAGGGGAAGGAGAGGAATATTAAAAAATATTGCTCTTTGTAATCCCAAATGCTTAAATTTAATTTTAAAACAAACCTAAAACTAAAAAGAATGAAGGTATTAAAAACAGTTCTTGCGGTATCGGTGATTGCTTTTTCAGCACACTTAAATACTGCCATAGGGCAGGCAAAGAAAGAAGTTCCTGCTTACAAAATCTTAGATTTACCACGTGTAGATATCAAGAAATTTAAAAAAAATAAGGCTGGAGCTTATGTTATTTTTGATGGTACTTCTATGGACGGCTGGAGAGGCTATGATAAGACTGTCGTTCCTAAACGATGGGTGATTAATGAAGGTGCAATCAAATTTGATAGCCAAGCTAATCTTGGAAAGGAAGATGGGGGAGATTTAATTTTTGCTCATGATTTCAAAAATTTCGAATTAGAAATGGAATGGAAAGTTGCCAAAGGAGCAAATTCGGGAATTTTCTTTTTAGCCAAGGAGGTTGAGGGACAACCGATATATATATCGTCTCCAGAATGTCAGGTTTTAGACAATGAAAACCATCCTGATGCAAAAATGGGTGTTGACGGAAACCGAAAATCGACATCACTATATGATATGATCCCGGCCAAACCACAGAATGGTAAACCATATGGCGAGTGGAATAAGGTTAAGATCAGAGTCAATAATGGAAAGGTAGAGCATTTTCAGAATGGTGTAAAAGTTGTAGAGTATACATTGTGGGATAAGTCTTGGATTGATTTATTGCAAAAGAGTAAATTCAGTGAAGAAAAGTGGCCTTTGGCTTTTGAATTGTTGAGCAATGTTGGTGGCGATAGTAAGTCAGGGCTTATTGGTCTCCAAGACCATGGAAACGATGTATGGTTTAAGAATATTACCGTAAAGGTATTAAAATAAAAAAAGCAGCTTTAAGCTGCTTTTTTTATTTATTATAGTATCGATTGTAATTCTTTTAAATCGATAATCATATGGTCGACATCCTCGGGCTTTTCGGCGCTAGTAGGGTTAAAGAAAATGGCGTCCATCCCAGCATTTACTGCACCACGGATATCGGCATCAAGGTTATCTCCAATCATCAATGACAGCTGAGGTTGCGCAAAGGCTGTCGCCATGGCAAATTCAAATATTCGAGGATCCGGTTTGTTTACGCCGACTACCTCTGAAATAAAAATATGTTTGAAATATTTTCTTAAGTCGCTTTTTTCCAATTTTGTTTCACACGCTTCTTTAAAACCATTGGATATTAAGTGAAGATTATATCTGTCACTTAAATAGGTCAGCGTTTCATGAGCATTGGGGAACAGATTTGTTTTTTGGGGACAGATGGCGAGATATTCTAATTCGAATTCCTCAGGAAACAATTCTGGATCCACACCGAGTTCTGTAAAGGTATCGGCAAACCGTGCTGTCCTGAGTTCGGGTTTTGAGATCTTTCCGTGATGATAAAGTCCCCAAAGCCGATGATTGTTGATCGTATAAGTTTCTATAAAACGGGTGGACGACTCTTGATTAAACAAGCGATCAAACTTGTATTTAAAATATAACTCGTGAAGACTTTCTTCGGCATTTTTATCAAAATCCCAAATCGTATGATCCAGATCGAAGAAAATGTCTTTTTTTCCCTGATTAAACATATGCAAAACTAAAATAAAATCGTCTGAAATACGAAAGAGTATCCGTTATTTGATTGTTAAATTGGTAGAAAGCATGTTGCAGTGAAGATATATCAGGGGTATTGTAATGAATTATTAATGTTGCGACTCCGTTAATTTTCTTCTTTGTGTCATAATCCTTCGGATATTTCCGAATACCTAGTTGAATACCTATTTTTGTCCCATGAAGAAAGCGCTGTTACTCTTTTATTTTCTATTGTTTTATGCGGTTATGCAATTGATCTGGTGGGGGGTGATGTTCGTTCGATTTGACCCCAGTAAGCAGAACATGATCATTGGAGAAGGGATTTTCTTCCTAATTATCTTCCTATGGGGAGCATGGCGACTAAAACGACTGGTGGAAAGAGAACAGAAATTATTGCAGCAACAGCAAAACTTTCTTTTAGCCATTACACATGAACTGAAATCACCCTTGGCTTCTGTCAAACTGTATATTCAAACGATTTTGAGGCGCGATTTGGATAAGGAACAACAGCAGACATTCTTGCGTAATTCACTAAAGGATATCGAGCGTTTGGATGATTTAGTGGAAAATGTGCTAATGACCACCAAATTGGATAGCCGCAATTATAGTATGCCGAAAGAGGATTTTAATTTTACTTCTTTGGTAGAACAGATCGTTGACAGGCTGCAAAAGAATTCGTGTAGTTCACAAGTTTTGAAACCTTATTTGGAAGCGGATATTATTATTCATGCTGATAAGTTTGCGATTAGTAATGTGGTGACTAACCTTATTGAAAATGCTATTAAGTATTCACCCGCATGTGCTATGGTGGATGTGAAATTATATACGGAGAATAGTAAAATAATTTTTTCTGTTGCTGACCATGGTATTGGTATCAGCGATGAAGAGAAAAAGCTTATCTTTAATAAGTTTTATCGGGTGGGCAGTGAAGCTACACGGAAAACCAAAGGCACAGGTTTGGGGTTATATATCGTGAAAACCGTGTTGCAGAAACACGACGCGACCATTAAAGTTAAAGATAACACTCCTAAAGGGAGTATTTTTGAAGTAACATTTGAAAGAAATGCAAAGTAAACAAAGAATATTACTTGTCGAAGATGAAGAACACTTGTTAGAAGCTATCAAGTTGAATCTCGAAATGGAAGGTTACCGTGTCACTACGGCTACCGATGGAAAAAAAGCACTAAAAGTCTTCAAGGAGGAGCGTTTCAACTTGGTTGTCTTGGATGTGATGATTCCGGAAATTGATGGATTTCAAGTTGCTGAAACTATTCGACTGCAAAATACAGAAGTTCCAATTATGTTTTTAACTGCCAAAAATAGCAGTGAGGATCGGATTACCGGTCTTAAGAAAGGAGCAGATGACTATTTGGTGAAACCTTTCAACTTAGAAGAGTTGATTCTGCGTGTTGGAAATCTAGTTCGCCGTGGCATGAAGCCTGATGATCTCAAAGAACTAAATTCTTATCAAATAGGAGATAAAACGATCTATTTCAATTCGTACGAACTGCATCATGCGGATGGTACGATAACTTCTTTGACAAAAAAGGAAACGATGTTGTTAAAGCTGTTGATTGAAAGACGTAATGAGGCGGTATCGAGGGAGCAAATATTGGAGACCGTGTGGAACTATGATGTTTACCCATCTACACGGACGATCGATAATTTTATCCTGACCTTCCGGAAATATTTCGAGCCGGATCAAAAACACCCAATTTACTTTCATTCTATCCGCGGTGTTGGTTATAAGTTTACCGACAATTATGCCTAGGTAATAAGAGATGATGACAATTAAGGCTAGGATAGCCGTTATTTTTATCGCCGCGTTATTTTTGGGCTATGGCATATATCAAGGTCATTATCAGACTGCTGTACTGATAGCTGGTGGAATAGGCTATTTGATTTGGAGCCATTTCAGAGAAGGGTCTGTTTTTTTGGCTACACAGGCTTTTCATAGACAAGATTATGAGAAAGCAAAAAAATTGTTGGCTGAAATTAAGAACCCCGACGCGCTGCGGAAAGGTAGACGTAATTTCTATGAATTTATGATGGGAAATATTGCGCTGAAAGAAGAACGTGTTGATGAGGCGGAATATCATTTCCAGTTAGCATCACGTCTGCCTTGGAAAAAAGATAATGAAAAGGGCATGGTTATGATTAATCTAGCAAACATAGCACTTCGAAAGTTTGATTACCAAAGAGCCAGAGCGTATGCAGATGTGGCCAATAAATTGCATCTGACGGCTAGACAGAACAGTATTATTACAAAAATAGAAAACGAAATTTCAAAACATTTATAGTGAGTACTATTTTACAAAACGACTTATTGATTAGGGCTGCATTCTCGCAGCAGACAGAGAGACCTCCTGTGTGGATGATGCGCCAAGCTGGGCGCTTTATGAAAGAATATTGGGATATCAAGAATAAATATTCCTTTCTGGAAATGTGCAAAACACCCGAAATCGCCGCTGATGTCACTATGCTTCCAGTTGATTTATTGGGTATTGACGCTGCTATTTTATTTTCCGATATTTTAGTAACCGCCGAAGCAATGGGCGGCGATCTTTCTTTTGAACAAGGTGTAGGACCTCGTTTTTCTAATCCTATTCGTTCTGTAAAGGATGCCGAAGCTTTATCCGTTAACTGTTTGGATAGATTGCAATATGTAGCTGATGCCATAAAGGTGATTCAGCAACGTCTTGATAGGCGTATTCCTTTGATTGGATTTGCAGGAGCACCGTTCACAATTTTAAGTTATTTGGTCGAAGGTGGATCTTCAAAAGATTTTAAGTTAACAAAATTGATGTTGAATAATCAGCCGGAGCTGGCCCATATGATTCTTCAAAAGATCGCCGATGTTACTGTTGACTATCTGAACATGCAGATCGAAGCTGGTGTTAATGCGATTCAATTATTTGATAGTTGGGCTTTAGCCTTATCATGGAATGATTACCGTGATTTCTCACATTATTATAATAAACAGATTATTTCAAGATTAAACCGTCAAGACATTCCAGTTATTTCATTTTGCAAGGGATCGTCTGTTTTTGCACCGATGATGGTCGAAGCGCAGCCTGATGTGATATCTATTGATTGGAATGCAGATTTAAAAAATATAAAACAATCCCTACCACAGGGGATCGCTGTACAAGGAAATTTAGATCCATTTGTTTTGTATGCTGATAAGGCTGTAATCAAAAGGAAGATTACAGAACTCTTTGAACGTATGCGAGGTGAAAATGGGTTTATCTTTAACTTGGGGCATGGTATAATGCCAGATATTCCATTTGACAATGTAAAATATGCCATTGAAGTAGTGAAAGAATTTCGCTATTAATTGTGGTCTCTTAAAATATACAGAACGACTTGCGAAAGCAAGTCGTTTTTTTGTACCAGGTCGGAAACTGATGATATTCGACTTTTGTATATTGGATGTAAGATTTATACAAATCATAGTTGCTGGTGACAATTGCTCCTAACTTTTCTTAATTTTGTAATTATGATCTATTTGTATGCAAAAGCTGTTCACATTATCTTTGTAGTGTGTTGGATGGCTGGATTGTTCTATATTGTCCGACTATTCATCTACCATACGGAAGCTAAATCTAGGCCTGCGGAAGAATATGGCATTTTGCATAGGCAGTTTACTGTAATGGAAAGCAAATTGTGGTGGATTATAACCACTCCAGCAATGTACCTCACTGTAGTCGCAGCACTTGTTATGCTTTATATGAATCCGGGTTTGCTGAAGATGGGCTGGATGCATGTTAAGCTCACTTTCGTTTTAGGATTGATATTTTATCATTTCTCCTGCCAGCGGATTATGTTTCAATTACAAAGTGAGTCTTCCAATTGGTCTTCGACAAAATTGAGGCTATGGAACGAACTCGCTACAGTTTTACTATTCGCGATTGTTTTTACAGTAGTTTTAAAATCGGCCTTGAATTGGATATTTGGCGTTTTGGGACTGTTAATTTTATCGATTGCGCTGATGATGGCTGTAAAGCTTTATAAAAAATATCGGAACAAGAGTGTTGAGCGAAAACGTTAAATTCTATGCTTTCTTAATCCTTTGTGATTCTTTATAGTCGAAAGATTATAAATAGAATAGGATTATGTATAGAAAAATTCTAAGTATGTTCTTGTTGCTTATTGTAGCAGCAGCTGGTTTTGCGCAACGATACAGACCTTTGGGTGGTACATTAAATATCTACTCTACAGATGTACCCTTTTTTCTGTATATTAATGACATTTTGTATAATAATAGAGCTTCAAGGGGTGTCAAAGTATCTCATTTGAAGAATAGACGTTATGATTTGCGTATCGTGTTTGCCGATCGGCAGCACCGCACATTAAATGGTTCCGGAATACAACTTGTCGATAGAAATGGGCAATTCATGGACGTTGTGTTTTCTGTTAGTAACAGAAGAGGAAATAAGGGGATTATTTTAGAATCCATGAATCCTATTGATCGTTATGGCAATGGTAATTATCGTAACGACTTACTTTATGATAATCACGATAGAAATAAGGATGAGCAGTATGATGAGCCATATAGCCAATTGGAAAGTCGTGGTGATTCACCGGCCTATAATCGGAATGGCTATGATCATGATAGGAGCAATAATCAATACAGGCAGCCAGAGGAATCCGAAATTTATCGTAATGGTATAGATCGTCCTCATGGAAATGCTAAAGATGAAGGAAATGGTCAACTGGATAAAGAAGTATTCCTTAAAACAGATTCTAACCGATTGAATGACCTGTTGAATCAGAAAGAAAATGATCAGGATAAACTCGCGTTAGCTGCTCAGGAGTTACAAAACATGCAACTTCGTGTTTCTGAAATTGCCGATTTAATGGAATTGTTTATACGGGATGATAATAAGCTAACCTTTGCTAAATATGCTTATCCAACTTGTGTGGACAAACAGAATTATGAGAAAGTAGGGGATGCCTTATCATTTAGCTCAACCCGGGAAAAGCTTCTAGATTTTCTAAAGAAATAAAAAAGGAGCAATTTGCTCCTTTTTTATTCTCCGCCGAAGCAGATATATTTTAATTCCATATATTCATCTAAGCCATGTTTTGATCCTTCTCGACCAACTCCTGATTGTTTTACCCCACCAAAAGGTGCGGCTGCATTTGAAATAAGACCGGTATTGACACCTACCATGCCGGCTTCAAGTTGCTCAGCTACCCGGAAACAGCGATTGATATTTGTACTATAAAAATAGGAGGCGAGACCAAATTCAGTATTGTTGGCCATCGCTATGCCATCTTCTTCTGTTTTAAAGCTGAAAAGGGCGCAGATTGGGCCAAAGGTCTCCTCCCTAAATATAAGTGCTTCTTTTGGAATGTTCGTCAGAACAGTAGGCTGGAAAAATAGGCCTTTGATTACGTTACCTCCAGCAGCCAATTCGGCACCGTGATTTAAGGCATCTTGTACATGATGTTGTACTTTTTCTAAGCCTTTCGCATTAATAAGTGGGCCGACCTGGACACCTTTATCAAGCCCATTACCAACCTTTAGTTTACTAACGGCCTGGGTAAGTTTCATCGAAAACTCATCGTAAACATCTTCTTGAACAAGAAATCTATTAATTGATACACATGTCTGTCCGGAATTTCTAAATTTACCAGCGATAGCACCTTCAACAGCTGCATCAATATCGGCATCGTTAAAAACTAGGAATGGGGCATTACCGCCAAGCTCCATTGATACTTTTTTGATGTTCGAGGCTGATTGTTCTATAAGTGTTTTTCCTACTTCGGTAGATCCTGTGAAAGAAAGCTTTCTCACCAGATCGTTCGTCGCTAACTCTCTTCCTATTCCGCTGCTATCTCTTCCTGTAATGATATTAAGCACCCCCTTGGGAACGCCTGCCTCTTCAGCAAGTTTCGCTAGTGCGATCGCTGAAAACGGGGTCTGTGAAGCTGGTTTGAGTACCACTGTACAACCAGCGGCCAATGCAGGAGCTACTTTTCGGGTCACCATCGCTATGGGAAAATTCCAGGGTGTAATTGCCGCGACTACACCTACACCTTGTTTAATTGTCATCATCCTGCTACCTTTCTTCTGGGAAGGTATCGTTTCACCATAGGCTCTCTTTCCTTCTTCTGAAAACCACGCTACAAAAGAACTACCATAATCCACTTCTACCATAGATTCACTTAGTGGTTTCCCACTTTCCAAAGTCATGATTTCTGCAAGATCGTCCTTATGCTCTTGAATAAGATTGTACCATTTACGGAGGATATCGGAACGTTCCACTACAGTTGTGTTTTTCCAGCTTTTCCACGCTTTGTCAGCAAAATCTATCGCTTTACTGCAATCGGCCACTTTCAAATCGGGTAATGAAGCGATAACTTTTCCTGTAGCAGGATTTATCACGTCAAAAGTGTGTTTTGATGTAATAAATTTCCCATTGATATAAGCACTCTCAATTAAAAGTTTATTTTTCATCGATGTAAATTTTATTGTTACAAGTATAGTTTGAACACCTCAAATTGAAATTCTGTTCAATAATTTATTTCTCGTTCAAATGAACCTTTCTCTTTCAGCTTTTGAAGGTGTCTTACAAGACTCATTTTTTCCAAACCATTGATAACGGTTTTTAGCAAAATAGTCATAAAGCGCATCTCTCCATGCAATGGGTAAAATCTTCAGTAAATAACATATGGTGTAGGGGAAACCCAATTGCTTAATGATTTTGAGAACAGCTTCACTTTTGATAAAGCTGCCTTCAGGAGATAAATAAACGATTGAATCAATGTTTTTAGGAATATTTTTCAGCGTGGCCCTACTAAATTCGGACTGCAGGGAACTAAATAAGAATTTTTTATTACGATCTATTCTTAACAGTTTTTGAACAAAGCGATTACAAATCAAGCAATCCCCATCAAAAAAGATGATATGTTTTCTTTGTTGTTCCATATGATGAAGTTACTGCTATTTATTGAGAGTACTGCCATGAAAGGATCATAAAAAAGGAAGGAGTTACTATGGCGGGGGGCATATGAGTGAAAAAAGCGGTGCTTTTTGAGACACCGCTTTTTCGAAATCGTTCTTATAAATTTTTCATGATCGTATGACCCATACGATCCCGTTTGGTTTTTAGATATTCTTCGTTAAATGGATTTGCCGTTATTTCAATAGGTACATTTTCTACAATTTCAAGACCATAGCCCACCAAACCAGCACGTTTCGTAGGATTGTTTGACATGAGGCGCATTTTTGTGACCCCCAGATTTCTTAGGATCTGTGCACCTACGCCGTAGTCTCTTAAATCTGCCTTAAATCCTAATTGTACATTGGCATCTACTGTGTCTAATCCATTTTCTTGCAACTTGTATGCGTGTAGTTTATTGATCAGTCCAATACCTCGTCCTTCTTGATTCATGTACACGATGACACCTTTACCTTCCTGCTGGATCATTTCCATTGCTTTGTGCAGCTGAGGGCCACAATCGCATCGGCAAGACCCAAAAATATCTCCTGTAACACAAGAACTATGCACACGAACTAAAATAGGCTCGTCTTCATTCCAGTCACCTTTGTAAAGAGCTAAATGCTGTTCGCCAGTATCTTTCTGCGTAAAAGCTTTCATTTTAAAATCACCATATTGTGTTGGCATATTAACGGTGACTTCTTCATTGATTAAAGAGTCGTGTTTAAGGCGGTACTCGATCAGATCTTCAATACTTACGATCTTTAAATCGAATTTTTTAGCAACATCCATGAGCTCGGGCAGCCTAGCCATTTCACCGTCCTCTTTTAAAATCTCAACCAATACACCTGCAGGTTCAAATCCTGCTAATCGAGCCAGGTCAACCGTAGCCTCAGTATGACCAGTACGACGTAGCACGCCGCCATCTTTTGCTATTAAGGGGAAAATATGACCTGGTCTACCTAATTCTTCGTAGTGAATATTAGGATCAATCATTGCTTTAATTGTTTTCGAACGGTCTGACGCAGAAATTCCTGTTGTACAGCCATATCCCTGAAGGTCAATGGAAACAGTAAAGTTCGTTTCATATACCGCTGTATTCTGCCCCACCATGAGATCAAGGTGTAATGCATCTGCTCTTTCTTTCGTTATCGGAGCACATACCAATCCACGCCCGTGAGTGGCCATAAAGTTTATGATTTCAGGAGTGGCATTGCGAGCAGCAGTGACAAAGTCTCCTTCATTTTCGCGGTCTTCGTCATCCACTACGATTACTACTTTTCCTGCTTGTATATCAGCGATCGCTTCTTCGATCGTGTTTAATTTGAAATCCATTTATTGATATATTGTAATTGGTACAAAGTTAGTGTAGAATCTAAATTTATTTATAATAGCCCTGTCACAATCTAATGTGATTCTTTTAAATTATTCTTTTTTAAAAACTTTTCTTTCACCCATTTCCATGCGGCTTCTACTTTTAACTTATATTGATCAATATCAAATAAAGCGGAGTCTGTTGTCGATTTGTACGTTAGAAAAGCAGCAAGTGGTGTTAAGACAATGATTGCCATCCACATCCCCACCCCTGATGATATCGCGCCATCTTTAGCCGTTTTTTCTGCTACCGTAGAAATAATATGATAAATCAGAAAGAATATAATGGCCATAACTACAGGAAGACCAAGCCCTCCCTTTCTGATAATGGCCCCAAGCGGAGCTCCGATGGCAAACAACAAAAGACAGGAGACAGCAAGGGTAAACTTGCGATGCCACTCAATGCGATAGCGGATATCTTTCGATTTATAATCTTTAAACTCAAGCGTACGGCCATTCAAATCTTCCTTCAGATAATTCAACTGGTTTAGTGCATTCATAGTAACTTGTGAACGTTGTTCTTGAGGTACAAGATCGGTAATCAGATTTTTAAAAGGCTTGATTTTAGCTTCTTTGACCTTGGGCTGTCCAGGTTGATTGGCACTAAAATATTTCGAGTAAATATTATATCGCGTATCTAATGTCCGGGAAATTGCTTTTCCCATACTATCTAACTTAATATGGTTCGAGTCGATATACATGTCCAACTGTTTCAAATTTAACATGGCATGGTGGCTCTTGAAGAGGTTTTCATCTGTTTTACCCTGTTGAAAGCTTCCCATATCAAACTTTTGCTCAGTTTCTTTGAATTTAAATCGCGTAAATTGCTGACGTGGATCGTAGGTTTTGGAGTTTTTAGTCCGGGCCTCCTCGTAACGTATACCATCCTTAAGTTTAAGAATCATATAATTGTTGTCGGGAGAATTGTAGATATAGCCTTCTTTAGCCATAAGTACATTATTGGCCGTATTGCCACCGCGGTGATCGTAGATCATCAAGTCGTAGAGAATTGTTCCCGCTTTGTTTTTTCCTCGGGCGCGGATGGAGTAGCCAGGGATCGTATTGTTAAATATTCCGGGTTTAATAAGGAAATCGGCCTTTTTATTACGTACATCTGTAAGTAATGTCCCCATCTTCAAATTCACTACAGGAAGGATATAGTCGGAGAAAAGAAAAGAACTTGTTGCGAAAATTGCGACGAGTACGAATAGCGGAGTCATCGCTTTGCGCAAAGATACGCCGGCAGCCTTAATTGCAACTAATTCATAGCTTTCACCCAGATTTCCAAATGTCATAATGGAGGAGAGTAACATGGATAAGGGCATTGCCATTTGAATTTGAACAACGCATTGATAGCCAATTAACTCCATGATTGTGTACCATTCGAAGCCTTTTCCAATCAAATCATCTATATACTTGAATAGAAAAAGCATCAATAGCACAAACATCACAATAAAAAATGTGACAATAAATGGTTTTATGAAAGCTTGAAGAATAAGTAAATGAACTTTTTTCATCCGTGACGCTAAGCAAATTGATGCCTTTGCATTAAGGCATCTCTACACCAAAGAACTCCCCTAGGAGTCCTTGGTGGATTATATTGCAAAGATAGGCTTTTTTATGCACCTATAACACTCTGAAGGTAGACTATTGAATTTTTCCAAATTAATTTTCTGTTTTCAAGATCTTCTTCTTTAGCGAAATCAGTTATTTTAAGAGCAACATCATTTGTTAGTTCATCTTGGTCGATCTCCAGATCGAAAAAATAGGGATCATCATCAAGCCATTTAAAGCGTACGGATTTATTTTCTTTCGATGCTACAATTTTTGCTCGGTGTGGTTCATCATCCCAAATGAAAGTATAAACGGTGTCTTTATAGTTTACATCATCTGCAAACCATTGTGCCAATTCGTTTGGTTCTTGCAAATACGGAAATAAAATTCTAGGTGAAGAGTTGATGATATATTCTAGTTGGAATTTTATTTTATCTGCCATATAAATGTTTTTTTAAATATTAGTTTGTTTAAATCAAAAATAAGCTATATTTGCATTCCCAAAATGGCGGGGTAGCTCAGATGGTTAGAGCGTTGGATTCATAACCCAAAGGTCGGCAGTTCGATTCTGCTCCCCGCTACAAATCTCTTCCAAAATTGCTTTTTATTGCATAAACTTATTATTTGTAATAATACATATTTATTTTGTTATTGCAAGTTTTTTTATGAAAAGTTGAGTCCTTATTTTGATAAATATTACGTTTTTAATACGATCAAATTTTTAAAAGTTATCTGCTTTTTTTAGATAATAAATTTACTTGGTTAAAAATGAGTTTGTTGCGCTTAATAGACGGTTTTAATACTAGATAATTGGTAAAAAAATAAAAAAATCTTTTGAATTGACACATGAAGTGGTATATTTGCATACCGAAACGGCGGGGTAGCTCAGATGGTTAGAGCGTTGGATTCATAACCCAAAGGTCGGCAGTTCGATTCTGCTCCCCGCTACTAAAAGCATCAATCTCTTTAGGTTGATGCTTTTTTATGAAAAATATCTTGTTCTACAAAATACCTTATTTTGGTGGCTAGAGGAAAGTATAGCCCTTTTATTGCCTTATGGAGAATAGTTATTTTTTTTCACCCCCTCTGAATACTGCTTGCCTCTTTAGATGTTCGGCTAAAGAGATTGCGCGTTTTCAGCAAAAATGCCTGTTCAAGTGTTATCCGTTGGTGGTAGACAATCTGTATGTTTCATCAATTGTCGTCATAAGCAAGGCTTTTCCAATCTTCTTTCTGTAGATACTTTAACATCAAAAAGAATATGATCCATCCGAGTCCGGCTAAAATCCAAATTAGCGTTTCGAAGTGGAAGATTGTTTTATGTAAGAAGCCCAATATCCCCAAAAGGCCTAAGATGAATAAATTGGTTATTGCTTTAGAATTGGATTGGTTTGCTTTTGAAAACGGGTAGCTTTTGACCATAAAAAGCATAATCAAAATACTTTCAATGCCGCCAACTGCAGAAGATAATAGTAGATCATTAATTGAATTGAGACCAAATAGGGGTATACAGATACATAAAAACACGACGTTGAAAGGTAAAACATACTTAATGAGACAAGCCTTAAGAACGCCGGTCATCAACTGTCCCGGCTTGTGTATGGGAGCAGTATGATAGATCCAAGCTGCTTTATACTTGTTGCTTTGAGTAATAAGCTGGAAAACGGTTAAAATAGTGAGTAATGAGAGATAGAACATAATGATATACAGGCCTGAATCCCGAATTTTTAATATCTTGTCCGCCATTGGGAGCTCTTCTCCAGTACGTATAAATAAAAAAGTAAAGTAAATAGGCAAATAAGCCAACGAAGGGTAGAGCTGTTGTTTAAATTCTCTTGTTTTAGCACTTATCAGCCATACAATGCCAAATCCTGCCTCTTCAACTGCGGATGAACATACTTTCGCGGATATCCATTTATAAACAGGCAGTTTAGATCCATGATTCTGCTTCAAAGGTAAATTTTCATTGGGGAAGATGTCTGCGCTTGCCAATGCAGCTATTTTTGCATTAAATCCACGTGAAAATAACTTGATACAGGCATAGACACCTACAAGGGGAGTGAGTGCCCCCAATATGGATAGCATGATAACGGGTAAATTTTGGTCTCCGAACATTAAGGGTTGAAAAGATGCAATCCAAGTACTCGGAAATATCCAAAGAAATCGGAGCTGTTCCATCGTCAAATGAGATTCTACAATAGATTGAATCAGATTTGGACCAACATAATAGGACAGGAAAAGAACCAGTGAGAGGCCTATCTGTATATAAGTAATAACATCTTTAAACTCTTGGATGGGCAGGTATTTAATACTGATCAGGTAAAATCCGTTGACACCGATGAGAGCGATTAAGGTGCTGAACATAAGCTGTAAACATAGAACAAGGACTGAAGTAATATCCCAATTAAACAATACATAAACAAGTACTGGTGCGGTGAGTGCAATTATTTGGTTAAACAGCTTTATTGCAATAAAAGTTATTCGCGCAATCGATAGGGTCCTGTCGTTAACTGGACGCGGCATAATGATATACTGGTCCCGGGTATCTAATAATATAGGTGAAAAATCAGTAACCAATGTAATACTTAGCATACTGATAAAGGTGAGCAGCATGATAGAAACAGCTAAATATCTATCTGGAATTGACAAAAGTATGGCCATGAATACCAAGCCAATAATCAGGTATAACACAAATTGTAAAATCGAAGACGATGAGGAGGATTTCTCCGTTCTACGTCTCCGAAAACTAATAGGTTTTCGGTTTTCTAAAATGATTTTCGTTTGTAAGATGATCTTAAACTGTTCAAAATTAATACCTAAGCTTTTCCAAACCCCAGGAAACAGAAGAATAAACTTTAAGATGAGTTTTTCCATGTTATTGAATTGCTCTAATGATATTGGAGACATCCAATGTATTGCTGCCACTATTTGTTAATTTTGCAAATATATGCTCCAAAGATTCGTTAGCTTCTGTCTTTAGCTCCTCAATTGTACCATCCGCAATAATGCTCCCCTGGTTTATAAGTAAAATTCGATCGGATACTTTTTCGACAACATCCATCATATGGGAGCAGTAGAAAATTGTTTTTCCTTCTTTTGCAAGCAAGGAAATAAGTTCCTTAACAAAAATAACAGCATTGGCATCAAGTCCAGATAAGGGTTCATCCAGAACAATAATTTGAGGGTTGTGAATAATTCCTGAAATCAGTAGTACTTTTTGACGCATTCCTTTTGAGAAGGTGTCCATTCTATTATTTGCATTTGATTCAAGACCAAAAGCAGTCAATAACTTTAAGGAACGCTCCAGAATAATATTATTTTCCATTCCATAGAGTTTACCCACAAAATCTAAATATTCAATTGGAGTCAGTACTTCATATAATTCAGCATTCTCGGGAACATATCCTAACAATGTTTTCACGGCCAATGGATCTTCTTGAATGTTGATACCATTAATTTCTACAGTGCCTGTGAAATCTTCAATTAGTCCTGTCAATATTTTAACGGTGGTGGATTTGCCTGCCCCATTTGGGCCAATATATCCGATAACTTGGCCTGGGAATATGTCGAGGTTGATTCCTTTCAAAATTTCCTTGGTTCCGTACGATTTTTTAAGGTCAACGATCCGGATGAGCGGTAATATACTTTGCATATGATAACAATCTTCAAAGTAAACTTACGTAAAAATTGGGAGTTATGATTACTGTTGAGATCGGTATAGACTGTATTTTTTAAATAAAAGATTCTTATTTCAAAAAATAGAAAAAGGGACCTTTTGGTCCCTTACAATGGTTTTATTTTCGGAAACTATCTGTCATTTTTAGGATATCCTTCTTCATCAAGATCATCTCTCAAATCTTCTTCATTCTCTGCTAATTTCTTGTCTAAAGGAGATAACCGTTCATGATCAAAAGTCTCAATTCGCATGTTCGCCTGATCCAAATCTTCACCCTGGAGTTCATCTTTCGAAGCATATTCATCTCCCACAAATGGGTTTGAATTGTCATAGGTTGAATCATCATCAACAGCACCCTCTGCAATAGTATCGTAATCAGCTGGGTGAGCATAATCTGGATCGTTACCGTCGACATCCATTTCATAACTGTCAAGCTCTTTGTTAAAAGTAAGGTCCTGATCTTTATCTGGATAGTCTTCTTCAACTTTCCCGTTTCTATATTCTTTTTTTGACATAATTCTGCTAATTTTTATTCATCATTAAAACAGTTCACATAAAAAAAAGTTTGGATTTTACTAGACAAAGTAGGGCTCAAGCGCTATTGAAATACCAAAAAGATAAAATTTCATTTTAAAAAGGGCAGAACATGTTAGTTTTAGGAGAAGCCATTCAGCTTTGTCTAAATTATAGTGTCCATGGTAGAATTCAGCTCGACAACTAATCAGGCGCTATTTTTAGCTCTTTTATAAGAGCTTGGTGTAATATTTCGTTTCTTCTTATAAAAATTAGTCAAGTGACTCTCATCGTTAAATCCAAGTTCTTCTACAATTTGTTTCATGCTATATGTATTGGAAGCTAACCTATCTTCAATAAGTTTAATACGAATATCATCGATATATGTTTTATAACTCACAGCATATCGCTTTTTAAAAAATGCACCAAAATAATTAGCGGAAATTTGAAACTGATCGGCAATCGATTTAATTTGTAATTTGTCGGGAAAATAAATGTTTTGATGAATATATTGCTCGATCTCTTGAGACATTTCATAAGATGCATGAATAGGCAGGCCCAGGTCCTTTACAATATTTTCCACTAAGGCGAAAAGAGACATAATTTGGTGGAATATGAAAATAGAAGTCGTTGCGTCCTCACGGTCATATTGATGTATCAGTTCGAATACCTGCTCTGTCAATTTTTTATTTTCTTTCTTAAGGGATAGGCTCCTATTTAAAAATGTCTTCGAATTGAAAATATCCACCGGGCTGAAAGAAAGTCTGAAATTTTGCTGTATAAAATGAAGATCTTTAAAATAGGAACCGGAAAAATAAAGGACAAATACTATTGCATCTTTCTTAGTGTCAAGTGTTTCAAAGGTCTTATTCAAAAAGAGTAAGTTTCCTTTTGAAAATTTCAACTTATTTTCTTTAGAAAGGATCGATCCCTCCAATATATATACTAAAGCAAAATCAAAGCCTGTTTTATTTAGTTCTATTTTTTGTTTCTGCTTGATTTTTTGAGAAGCGAAAGATAAATTCGTCATATGTACGATTCTATTGAATAAATACCAACTACAAACCTAAGAAAAATAGAATAAACACTTAATTTTTCCTCTTGTTGTAATGGAACAATTATGGATTTACATTCATGATAAAATATAAATAATTTTTGATTCCAATGAATTGTTAGGTGCTTTTTGCATTCCTAGTCATTTTTTCAATATTATCCCACTGGTCCTGCGGAATAACATCCAAACCATTAAATTCGCCGGCTCCTTTAAGCCACTCTCCACCATCTATAGTGATGACATCACCGTTGATATAACTTGCATAGTCAGATACTAAATAAGCAGCGAGGTTAGCAAGTTCCTGTAGTTCACCCAGGCGACCCAAAGGGATACGTTTGGTTGGGGAGAGAAGTTCGCCTAATTCTCCAGGCAACAAGCGTTCCATGGCTCCGGAGGTTTGAAATGGACCTGGTGCTATAGCGTTTAGTCGTATCCCTTTTTTCCCCCATTCCACAGCCAACGAACGGGTTAGCGCTAGAACTCCAGCCTTGGCTGTTGCAGATGGTACGACATATCCAGATCCCGTCCACGCATAGGTTGTGATAATACTGAGTACAGCTTTATTTTGTTCATTTTGCGCGATCCACCTTTTTCCTAGCGCGAGGGTATAATTTATACTCCCTTGAAGGACAATTCCAATGACAGATTCAAAGGCTCTATGGCTTAAACGTTCAGTAGGGGAGATAAAATTTCCAGCGGCATTATTTATGAGAATATCTATTCCACCGAAATGTTCATATCCAAATGAAACGACGTGTTCAACATCATCATAATTGCGAACGTCCCCCGCCACAGCAAGACATTTAGCCTGATGTTTTTCTGATAATTCTTTTGCTGTCTGTTGTATAATATCATCTTTGCGACTTGTAATCAAGCAAGAGGCCCCAAGCTCGAGAAAGTAATCTGTCATTGCTTTGCCTAGCCCCGTACCACCACCAGTGATCAGAATTCGTTTTCCTTTTAGTGCGTTTTCTGTTAACATGCCCATATATCGTCCAGTTTTATGTATCCTTAAGTTACATAAAATTTGATATAAAATAAAAGGGCGGGGCGGGGAAGATTGTATAGTGAGGAAAAAAGATCTAACTAAAACAGGAGCTATTCATTGAATAGCTCCTGTTTTAGTTAGATCCATTTCTACTAATAGAATGGAGGTAGGCTTACGCGCCTAGTTGTACGCGTTTGAAAGCAGTAACAGTCAATCCTTTAGAAACTGAATCTAAGAATTGCGCAATATTTTTAGAAGAATCTTTTACGAACTCTTGGTTTAACAAGGTTGTATCTTTGAAGAATTTGTTCAATTTACCTTGAGCAATTTTTTCAGCCATTTCAGCTGGTTTTCCTTCAGCGATGATTTGCTCTTTTGCAATAGCAATTTCACGCTCAATTGTGTTTTGATCGACACCATCTTTATCAATTGCAATAGGGTTCATTGCAGCAATTTGCATTGCAACATCTTTACCAGCTTCTTCAGCACCAGCAGCGTCAGCAGAAAGCCCTACCAATACACCTAAACGGTAGTTACCGTGAATATAAGCGATAACTTTTTCAGCAGTGATAGTTTCGTATTTAGAAACGTCGATTTTCTCACCAATTACACCAGTTTGCTCGATTAAAGAATCAGCGATATTTTTGCCATCAAGTTCCAAACCTTTTAATTCTTCCAAAGAAGCAGGCTTATGGTTTAATGCAATATCTGCAATTTTTTCAGCGAAGGCTACGAAGTCTGCGTTTTTAGCTACGAAGTCAGTTTCACAGTTAACTTCAACTACAATACCTGATTTGCCATCAGCAGTAGCTTTAGCGATGATAACACCTTCGTTAGAGTCGCGATCCTGACGGCTAGCAGCTACTTTAGCGCCTTTTTTACGCAAGTAATCTACAGCAGCTTCGAAGTCACCATTAGACTCAACCAAAGCTTTTTTACAATCCATCATACCAGCGCCAGTTTGTTGACGCAATTTGTTTACATCTGATGCAGAAATTTGTACTGACATGTTTATTTCTTTTTATTATTATTTACGACTGAAATTTGTACAATATTAACTTAAAAAAGGTTAAGCTAATATGAAGTTTAACATTCCTTGCTAAACGGGTTCTGTTAAACAAAAAACCGGACAGATAGGCTAGTTCAAGAAAAGTAAACTTTTCCAGAAACTAACGCTACGCCATCCGGTTTGGAATAAAAATATTATTCTCCGTCTTTCGCTTTGCGAGGACGTTTAGCTTCTGAAGCTTCACCATTATCAGCTTTTGCTTTAGCAGCAGCAGCATCTTTTTCAGCTTCTTCTTCTTTGTCGCGTTTGCGCTCGTCCAAACCTTCTTGGATTGCTTGACCAATGATACCTGCGATTAAGCTAATAGATTTGCTAGCGTCATCATTTGCAGGGATTGGGAAATCAATGTTTGAAGGATCAGAGTTTGTATCTACCATTGCAAAAGTAGGGATGTTTAATTTCATTGCTTCAGAAACAGCGATGTGTTCTTTTTTCACATCGATGATGAATAAAGCAGCTGGCAAACGGTTCAAATCAGCGATACCTCCTAAAAGATTTTCTAATTTGATACGCTCACGTTGAATCATCAACTTCTCTTTTTTAGACAATACATCGTAAGTACCGTCTTTTTGCATTTTGTCAATGTTAGACATTTTTTTGATAGACTTACGAACTGTAGCGAAGTTTGTAAGCATACCACCTAACCAACGCTCAGTCACGAAAGGCATGTTGACCTCTTTAGCTTGTTGTGCGATGATCTCTTTTGCTTGTTTTTTCGTAGCTACGAATAAAACTTTGCGACCTGATTTTACGATTTGTTTGATAGCTGATGCAGCTTCTTCTAACTTCGTAAGTGTTTTGTTCAAGTCAATGATGTGGATACCGTTGCGCTCCATGAAAATGTACTTAGCCATTTTCGGATCCCATTTACGTGTAAGGTGACCAAAGTGCACACCTGCATCCAATAAATCTTGATAAGTAGTTCTTGCCATTTTTTGATCCTCCTTTGATTAACGTTTACTGAATTGGAATCTTCTACGAGCTTTACGACGTCCTGGTTTCTTACGCTCAACCATACGGTCGTCACGCGTTACTAAACCTTTAGCACGTAATGCAGGTTTAACTTCTGGGTTAAGTTCAACCAATGCTTTTGCGATCGCTAAGCGAACAGCTTCTGCTTGACCTTTAACACCACCTCCGTTAACGTTTACTTTTACATCAAAGTTTGCTAATTCACCAGCTACGTTCAAAGATTGAGTAGCGATGTATTGCAAAGGTAATGTTGGGAAATACTCTTTGTGGTCTTTACCGTTTATGATTATGTTTCCGCTACCAGCAGTTAAGTAAATGCGGGCAACAGCAGTTTTTCTTCTTCCTGAAGTATTAGTTGTTGACATGTCGATTCTCCTTAAAATTTAACTGGTTTTGGATTTTGTGCTTCATGCTTGTGCTCAGTACCAGCATAAACGTAAAGGTTCTTAAACAATTGACGACCTAAACGGTTTTTAGGAAGCATACCACGAACAGCTTTTTCAATGATGCGCTCAGGGAATTTAGCCATTAACTCTTTAGGAGAAACGAAACGCTGACCACCTGGATATCCAGTGTAGCGTACGTAAACTTTGTCGCCTAATTTGTTTCCTGTCAATTTGATTTTGTCTGCATTGATAACAATCACGTTATCTCCACAGTCTACGTGTGGGGTGAATGTAGGCTTGTGCTTACCACGAATTACTTTCGCGATGTTGCTCGCCAAACGCCCCAAAATCTCTCCTTCAGCGTCAACAACGATCCACTCTTTGTTAACGGTGTTCTTGTTGGCAGAGACAGTTTTGTAACTTAACGTATTCACTTGCTTTTGTTTAAATAATTTATTAAAAAATTTTTCTTCCCCTTATCTCAAGGGTCTGCAAAGGTACATCTAATATTCTATATTTTAAAATCTATTTTGCTTATTTTGCTGAAAACGAGTCGAATTTGCCACACTCCCCCCTAATCTCAATATTTTTACAACTACCTCGAATGAATATTGTTACATTAGTTAGTATATTGCAGGAACAAATTTTTAATTATTTAGCGGAAGTAGATGAGATTTAATTTTTTGAATAAACGATTTTTAAGTTTTATTGGCGTGTTCCTTTTGGTAGTGAATTCATTGCACGCGCAATCACAAGATAGGAAAACAAAACCATATGATACCCGATTTAAAAATGTGCAAGAGATATTGAAGCAAGGCAAAATTGGACCAGGTATGGATTCTCTTGACGCTATCATCGCAGACTTTCCGCAGGCAGACGATATCTATTTCACTAAAGCGATTCTTCTTGCTCAGATGAGAAATCAGGATGGAGCGATTCAAGCCATTAAGCAAGCGCTGGATATCCAGTCTAAGCCAGAATATCTGAGTTTCGCAGTCGACGCGTTTAAAAGTAAAAATGATGCTGACAGTGCATTGATTTATCTCGATAAGCTGATTGATCAGGATGATAATAACACCGCGTCACTTAAACGCGAACGCATCATGCTTCTTTTTAATGGCGGATATAAAGATGTGGCCTTAGAGTATTTTTATAAAACCAAAGAAATTGCAGGTGCTTCCGATACGTTGGATATGGTCGGTAGTGTGTTGTTGAATGATGCTGGCAATTATAAAAGTGTCATTGAGCTTTTGAAGCCCTGGGCGGATAAAGGGACTTCTTTAGCCCAGGTGTATGGTCAGCTGGCACAAGCTTATAATCTTTCCAAAAACTCGAAGCTAGCACTTGAATATATCAATAAGGGAATTCTCAACACAAAAGAAGACTTTCTTTATTTTGATTTAGCTGATCTATACCGATTTGATAAAAAGTTCAAGTTATCCTTTGATGCACTCAAACAAGGGTTTCAATCTAAAAAGATAGACTTTGCAGACAAAAATCGAATCATAATGACCTTATTGAATCCAAAGGGGCCTTATACACCGGATCAGCTGCTGGAGTTAGCTAATATCTTGGTGGAGGTTCATCCACGGATTGCTGAAAGCCATATGGCAAAGGGGCAGGTACTATGGCTAAAAGATGATAAAACTGCTGCGCAAAGCTCTTTGGCAGTAGCGGTTAGTATGAACCCTTATCAGATCGATGCCTGGCGAATGTTAATGAGCTTGGATATGGATAAAGGTGAATTCGATCAGGCAATCGCTCATGGCGGAGAAGCTTTGCATTATGTGCCTAATAACGCTACAATACTCTATTTTACCAGTATGGCTTATCTGATGAAGAAGGATATGGAAAATAGTCGGAAGTTTATGGAGGCAGCACTCAATAATGCACAGGAGGAATCTCCATTCTTACAAGCAAATATCTATGGCGGCTTGGGTGATATTTATAACTCGCTTAAAATGTATAAAGCCTCCGACGCAGCTTACATGGAAGCCATCCGACTTGATAGTACAAATGTGACAGCAATGAACAATTTAGCCTACTATTTGTCGTTAAGAAAGGAACGACTTGATGAGGCTACGAAATACGCTGCTAAGGCAACAGATTTGCAACCTAATAATGGTACGTTTGAGGATACTTATGCTTGGGTACTATTTGCCGATGGAAAATATGACGAAGCATTGGTTTGGATTCAAAAGGCATTAAAAAATACTAATCCACAAACTTCGGTGTTGCTGGAGCATTATGGTGATATTCTGTTTAAGTTAGGGAAAACAAACGATGCTGTTAAACAATGGACTTTGGCTTTGGAAAAAGGAGTGGATTCGGATGATAATAAGCTGAAATTGAAAAAGAAGATTGACACAAAAAGTTATGTGGAATAAAATTGTTTGGGCTTGTGCTGTAGTGATGTTGCTCTCTTCCTGTAGTTCGAAGAAGAGGATGCTGAAAGAAGCTGAGCTGAGGGCTCAAAACGAATTGATTATAAAGGATAATACCAGAGAGGCAAAGAAAAATAGTTTACGCAATCTTTTTTTGACCAATTTGAATTATTCGACTTTTTCGGGAAAAGCTAAAATGAGGCTTGATATGGGAAAGGACAGTTATGACGTCAATTCGACTATTAGAATAGAAAAGGACAAGCGAATCTGGATTTCCATTTCTGCTACATTGGGTATCGAAGTGGCGCGTGTTCTAATAACTCCAGACAGTGTTCAGATCCTCAATAAGTTCCAAAGTGAATATATGGTTAAGCCTTTTGACTATCTATACCGTTTCGCTAGTTCCGATCTGACCTTTGGAAACTTACAAGACTTATTGCTGGCCAACCTATCTGTGGATCTCCTGTCTGATATTGATCAGGTAAACTTTAAGCAGGATTCAATGTCCGTTCAGTTGGACGGTAAACTCAATGAGTTGGATTTTTTGTATAGGTTGAATAATAACAATAGGCCTTATCAATTTAGATTAGCCCAGCTTTCAAAGAAACAATTATTGGAAGCTAACTATGGCGAATATGCTATGGCTTCGGGACAGGAATTTCCGATGCTTTTAAAAATGATAATTTCTGATGGCCGCCAAGAAATTAAGACAGAAATTAATTTTAACAAAGTTACTTTTAATGAACCTGTCGAAATGCCTTTTTCAGTATCGTCGCGATATAAGGTAATCCGATGACAGGATGTCTATATGATTTAGATTTATTACTTTCGCAATTAGTTTGCTAAAGTAGGATATGAAGTGATAAGTTAGAAAGATGGCAAACACAAAAAAATAGTACTGTAAATGAACTTTAAAAAGACAATACTTGGTATAGCTGTTTTCCTATTCATGATTGGGATTTCATCGGCGCAAACTAGAGCTGAACTTGAAAAGCAACGTGAGAAGCTCAATCGTGAAATTGCTGAATTACAAAATACGGTCAAAGAAATTGCAAAAGAAAAATCATTGACCCAACAACAAGTGACAGCATTGAGTAAGCAGATTAATTTGCGCGAGCAGAAGATAAATACCATTACTTCCGAAGTAGCTGTGATTAATAGACATATTAATGCCAATACGGCTGCAGTGAGTAAATTAAAGGCTGAATTGGAGAAGATGAAACGTGACTATGAGAAAATGGTTATGTTTGCTTTCAGAAATCGGAATGCATACAATAAATTGATGTTTATTTTTGCATCGAAAGATTTCAATCAAGGGTTTAGAAGAGTAAAGTATTTACAACAGTTCAACGATTCTAGAAAGCTGAAAGCTGCCGACATCGAAAATACCAAGAAGCAGATTGAACAGAAAATTGCTCAGTTGCAAGCTGACCGCAACAAGCAGGTTGCTTTAATGAAAGAGCAGGAAAATGAGAAGAGAACCATATCGCAACAAAGATCCGTTTATTCAGGGCAATTAAGTGAATTGATCGTTACAGAGCGTGGCGTGAAAAAAGATATTACGCAAAAACAAAAAGAGGAGCGTCGTATCAATGCAGCCATTAAGGAAATCATTAGAAGGGAGATTGAGGCTGAACGTCGCCGGGCTGAGGCTGCGCGCCGTGCTGCTGAAGCTGCAGCTGAGCGAAACCGTAAAGCAAATGAGCCTACAACGAATACAAAAAATAAAAATGCCGCAAGTTCAAAAAGCAGCAATACTGCGCGAAAATCAGATTCTGAAGTCTTGCGTAGCACACCGGAAGCTGTTAAACTTTCGAATGATTTTAGATCTAATCGCGGTAGTTTACCTTGGCCTGTTTCCAATGCGAAGATCATGCAAGAGTTTGGTTCAGAAAGTGTCGGTAGAAACGTCAATTGGGATCATGAGACGGTTAAAATTCAAACGTCGAGCGGTGCAGCTGTGAAAGCAGTATTTAATGGAGAAGTGTTAAGTATAGTTTCAATGATGGGGCAGCGTATTGTCATGATTAAACATGGGGAATACTTTACGGTGTATATGAATTTGGCAGGTGTAAATGTTTCAAAAGGACAAAAAATAAGCACAGGACAAACCATAGGAACAGCTGATGTCGACTCAGATACTGGGGTTCCGATGGTAGAGTTTTCTGTTTTACAGGGAACGACACCACTCAACCCAATGTCATGGTTGGCTAGATAAGAAATAATTACTATATTTAATAATTATCCTTACATTTGTAAGGAGAGTGAGAAATTTAGTTTAAAAGAATTGAAAAACAAGAAATTATAGTTATGTCAACATCATTATTAATCATGGGAATCGGGGGGCAAGAGTTAATTGTCATTGTAGTAATATTGTTACTATTATTTGGTGGCAAGAAGATTCCCGAATTGATGCGCGGGTTGGGTAAGGGCGTTAAGGAATTTAAAGATGGCCAAAAAGAGGACTCTCCAACAGAGAAAAAAACTGAGGTAGAAGATAATAAATAAGGGAAGTTTAGATCCCATTATAGCATGGATACGATTTTGCGAGGAGCAAAATCGTATTTTGTTTTATACTCGACCTAAAGCTGAATAGGGCGAAAACCATTTTTATACTAAAACCCATTTCTAAGCGTTTAGATTATTGTTGATTTTTCAGTAGATCAATCAAACTCGGATTTAACAGTAAATTTATGATCGGAAAACAGGCGTTAATTTCATTACTAGGAGGGGTATGCTTTGTGCTGCCACTTAAGGCCCAAGAAAGCGCTGTAGAAGGTATGAAAGAAGCAGCTCAAAACTTCTTTCAAAAAAGCATCGAAAAGGAAAAACAGGAGATTTACCAATACCTAGATAGTATAAAATCTACGGGGAATAACGGACAGCAGTATTCTGAAATAACAGACGAAGATATACAGCTGGTTCGGAAATTGAAGGCAATAGAACGAGAGGTTCCTCTAGACTACTCGCCTCGAGTGAAAGAGCTGGTGGCGAAATACACCTCAGACAATTATAATCCTTATATGTGTAGAATGATGGGATTAGGACAATACTATTTTCCATTGTTTGATAAAATTTTGGATGAGGTCGGTGTGCCACGCGAACTCAAATACCTTAGTGTAGTTGAATCATCCCTAAATCCGCGCGATATTTCCAGTGCAGGAGCGACAGGTTTATGGCAGTTAATGTATTACGAAGCCAAAACTTATCACCTTACAGTAGACAGTTATACCGACCAGCGTATGGATCCGATCGCTTCCAGCTATGCAATCGCAAAGATTTTAAAAGAGGCTTATGAGGAATACGGCGATTGGCTATTAGCGATAGCATCCTATAACGGCGGTAAAGGAGCTGTTAGCCGTGCAATTCAGCGCTCAGGAAAGGAGAAGGCAACTTTTTGGGATGTTGCACCTTATTTGACACAACAAACTCAAAACTATATCCCGAAATTTATCGCTATGACCTATGCGATGAAGTATGCAGATGAAAATAATATCAATGCGGCAGATACCGAACTTTCATTAAGAACGCAGATCTTGGATATCAATAAGCGGATATCATTGAACCAAATAGCAGATGCATTACAGGTGTCTAAAGAAACATTACGTGCATTAAATCCTAGCTTTAAGAAGAATGTATTAAATGGTACCGAGGATGCCCCATTGCGGTTAGTGTTACCTGTAGTGGACAAGAAAATTGCTACAGAAGAGTTGTATGCAGCACTTAATACGCCAGTCGCCCCGTCAAATGCAATCCAAAATGAAAACATAGTGCAGACCCTACTCAATGGAAAGTATAAAGTGAAAGTTGGCGAAACATTCGCTTCCATTGCTGATAAGTTTGACGTGACAGTTCAGGATATAAAATCCTGGAATAATCTGCGCGGCAATCAAATTGTTCCTGGACAAAACCTACTAATAAAAAAGAAGGATGATTTTGTAAATACAAAATTAGCCCGCAATACAGAACGATCTGCAAAGAAAAGCCAGCAGCATGTAGCCAACATCACACGTACAGCTTACTATGTCGTAAAGAAAGGCGATACATTATCTGAGATTGCAGATAAAAATGGTACTTCAGTGGGCCGGCTTAAAAGTGAAAACGATTTGAGCGGAAACCGGATAAAACCAGGTATGAAATTGAAAGTCTCAAAAAAATAACAGCATGGTTTAAATTAACCATGCTGCATCCTCTTCATTGTCAAATTCTTCGAGCGTAACAGTTACGTGCTCCCGTAATATCGTAGAAAGCTTTGTACCATAGTAATCGCTAAATATTGGGAACTTATGGTGACTTCTATCAATTAATACAGCAGTTCTCATTTTTTTTAATGGTACATTCAAAAATACACCCAGCCCATAAGCTAGTGCCCTGCCACTATTGAGTACATCGTCAACAAGGATAATCGTCTTGTCTTTTGCAATGTCAACAGCTAAGTCTGTGTTTGCGCTTAATGACCTGCTGGTCTTCTTCATTGTTACCTTAATCAATAGAATCTCTTTGTCTGAAATATCCTGCAAAATTGCTTGAAGACGTTGAGCAAATACATAGCCCCGGTCAGCAATACCTACTAATACGAGCGTTTCATCTTCAAAATTGTCTTCCAATATTTGATAGGCAATCCGAATAGATTTTTGTTTTATTTGTTCTTTATTTAAGATGAGGGTTTTCTTTGAAGACATAATAGTATTTCCAATGATTATTGGGTAAAAATAGGATATTATATTGTATAAAAAAAGTCCAAAACGAGTTAAACGCTTTGGACTTTCTGAGAGTGAATCTAATCCTATTAATTCAATTTATTATCTTTTTCTGCTTTGATTATCTCCGCAGTAAGCGTTCTATTATCTTCTGGTAAACGACCTCCATTGTAGTAATAACGTCTCCAGTATGGCTCATCTAGGTTGCTGATCATGACACCTTTACTAGAAGATGCATGTGCAAATTTATTATCTCCGATATAAACCCCTACATGGGTAATACTTCTACTTCTAATTTTGAAGAATACCAAATCACCAGCTTTAAGCTCATTCTTTTCGACGGTTTTTACTTGAGAGTACTGATTTCTGCTATTATACCCCAGCGATGTGTTGAACACTTTGTCGTATAATTCGTAAGAAAATTTTGAACAATCAATGCCTCTCTTTGAATCTCCTCCTAAACGGTAAGGAGTACCTAGCCATTCATAAACAAATTGATAAAGTTTGGTGTTTGTTGTTGCTGATACTGCAACTCCCATGATTTGTGAAAAGTATTCCTTCGCTAAGTTGTCAGGATCTGATTCTGGTTTGGAGTTTCTGTTGGTTTGTGCCTGCGACACTAGACATAAGCCGATAAATAGCATTGACGCTATAAATTTCTTTGTTTTCATTAAATCGCTTTTTTGTACAACATTTAACTTTTAAAAATTGAATACTGTCATCTATTTTGGACAGCACTGTTGCGAATATAATACAATAACAGTTTAAGGTCAAATTTATTTTCACGTATTTAACGAAATTTTAACAATTTTAACATCTTCAAAGATGTATTTATACCTGTTGAGAACGATTTCATCTGATGCGTTTCCGTATTTATTAAGGACAGCACCTACGCTATTTTAGTGTACTTATGTGATGATAAAATACCACCTCAATGAGGTTACTATTGTGAATCTTAAAAAAAATATTAATTTCCTTTGGTAAAGTGATAATATTTGTTCTATATTTACAAAACATAATTAAAAGCAATGAACACAACTTCAATTATTACGTCGATTATTATTACCACCGGGATAAGACTCAGGAGGAAGTAGTTTCGTTGTATATAATTGTAGACACAATATTTAGAAGCGCTTTCCTCAAAACAGGAAAGCGCTTCTTTTTTATCGCAAAATCATCAATCTAAACAAACAGTATAAAGTAGCATGAAAGTTTTAAAATTTGGAGGCACATCAGTCGGTACAGTAGAAAGCTTAAAGGCAGTCCTGGGCATCGTGAAAAAATCTTATGATGCAAAGGAAAAACCGTTGGTTGTGTTGTCAGCTATGTCGGGTGTGACAAATTTACTTACGCAATTAGCTGAGGACGCTGCAGAAGGAAAATCCTTTTCAGAGGGACTGAAATCATTGGAAGATAGGCATTTTACAGTAGTGAAAGAACTTCTGGCTGTGAAATATCAAAATCCTGTATTTACAAAGCTGAAATTATTTTTTAATGAAATAGAAGATCTTCTTCAAGGAATTTTTGCACTAAAAGAGCTGAGCTATCAAAGCAAAGATTTGATATTAAGCTACGGCGAGCGTTGTTCGAATTATATGGTATCTAAAGTGATGGAACAATATGTTCCAGAATCATTATTTGTGGATGCTTCTCACTATGTGAAAACTGATTCGAACTTTGGTAATGCGCATTTAAATGAAACATTGACCGAGCAATTGGTGAAATCACTATACATATCACATGGCGATAAATTATTATTTGTGACGGGTTTTATCGGTAGTAACGAAAACGGTCGTATTACCACTCTAGGAAGAGGTGGTTCAGATTATACAGCAGCTATCTTCGGATCCATATTAGACGCGGCAGCCATTGAAATTTGGACAGACGTAAATGGCATGTTGACCGCGGATCCACGCATTGTGAAAAAGGCTTTTTCTTTACCTGTTTTATCATATACCGAGGCCATGGAATTGTCTTACTTTGGTGCTAAGGTGATTTATCCTCCTACCATGATCCCTGCTTTCTTGAAGAAAATTCCGATTGTTATTAGAAATACCTTTGAGCCTGATTTCTCCGGAACCGTCATTCAGTTTGATAGCGGCAAAACAGCGCTACCAATAAAAGGAATTTCCTCTATATCAGATATTTCGGTTATCAATCTAAGTGGTTCAGGCATGATCGGCAAGTCGGGCTTTAGCGGAAGGCTTTTTACTTTATTGGCTAGAGAGCAAATCAATGTTGTGTTAATTACGCAGTCATCTTCCGAACATAGCATCACATTTGCTGTAAACCCATCTGACGCCAAACGCGCGATACAATTAATCGAAGTGGAGTTTGAATTGGAGATCCAAGCCAATAAGCTCATCGTTCCAGCGATTGAAGATAACCTTTCAGTCTTGGCCATCGTTGGCGAAAATATGAAAAAGACACCTGGTATGTCCGGTCGATTATTTGCCGCGCTAGGGAGGAATGGCATTAATGTTCGCGCTATAGCACAGGGCTCATCTGAATATAATATATCTGTTATTATAGGTAAGGAAGATCTGGCGAAGGCGCTTAACGCTGTACACGACGCTTTTTTTGCCGAGCTAAAGAAAACCCTTCATGTGTTTAATATTGGTACGGGTAACATCGGCGCAACTTTATTTAAACAGCTGGAAAGTCAACATGATTTCCTACTGGATAAAAACGATATCGAAATTAAAGTCGTCGGAATTTCGAATAGCCGTAAGATGCTTTTTAATACCGAAGGTGTTGATTTAAATAATTGGTCTAATGAACTCGACAGAAATGGAACTGAATCGGACTTGGCCTTGTTTATTGAACGCATGAAGGCACTCAATCTGCCAAACTGTGTTTTTATCGATAATACCGCGAGCAAATTACCAGCTACCTATTATGAAGACATCTTTAAATCCAATATTTCGATCGTCACCTGCAATAAAATTGCGAACTCAGGTAAGTATGAGCAATATAAAACACTCCGCGATACCGCTCATCGACACGGTGTGGACTTTTTTTATGAGACAAACGTAGGCGCGGGACTACCTATCGTCCGCGTACTCAAAGACTTGATGTTGAGTGGTGATCGTATTGTCAAGATAGAGGCTATTTTATCTGGAACAATCTCGTATATCTTCAACAATTTTAAAGCTGATGCTTCTTTTTATGATGTTGTTAAACAGGCACAGGAACTAGGATATACTGAACCAGATCCAAGGGACGACTTAGGCGGTATAGATTTTATGCGTAAAATGCTCATATTAGCTAGGGATGCCGGATATCCTGTCGAAGCCGAGGACGTAGACCTAGGTTCAATACTTCCGCCGGCATGTTTGAAAGCTGAATCCGTAGATGCGTTTTACGCAGAATTGCAGCGCGAAAATGACTATTTCGAAGCCATGAAGAAGAAAGCTGAAGATGAAAATAAAGTAATACGCTACATCGGAAAATTGGAAAATGGAAAAGTATCCATTGCGATTCAGTTTGTTGATGAAAACCATCCTTTCTATGCATTATCGGGTAGTGACAATATTATATCATTTACAACAGAGCGCTATAAAGAACGTCCTTTAGTAGTAAAAGGTCCGGGGGCTGGGGCTGAAGTAACAGCTGCGGGTGTATTTGCCGATTTAGTAAATGTTGGAGCATAAAAACGATTCAAGGAAAATAACAATTACATGATGGCTAATAATTTAAATGTAGAGTATCTGAAAGATAAGATTATAAATTTAGACAGCATGCTGTCCGAAGTTCGTGTCTTTGCACCTGCAACTGTCGCCAATATGATCTGTGGTTTTGACATACTGGGCTTTGCGGTTGAGGCGCCAGGAGACGAGGTGGTCATGCGACGCACAACACAACCCGGGGTAACTATTCGTAAAATAACAGGCGACGATGGAAGATTGCCGCTTGATCCAGGTAAAAATACCGTTTCTGCCTGCGTTCAGTATTTATTACAGGCTCTGAATATTTCTTCAAAGGTCGGTGTGGAAATTGAATTACATAAACATATGCCTATCGGATCGGGTTTAGGTTCTAGCGCAGCCAGCACAGTGGCAGGGCTTTTTGCCATCAATACCATGCTGGGTAACCCCTTGACAAAAGAAGAATTATTGCCATTCTGTGTCGAAGGCGAGCGCTTGGCCTGTGGTACGGGGCATGCTGATAATGTGGCACCAGCACTCTATGGAGGTATAACTTTAATTCGGGGAAATGAACCTTTGGATGTGATTTCCATTCCTTCGCCTAAAGAACTCGTTGCTGCAGTCGTTTTTCCACAAGTCGATGTTCCCACACGCGACGCTAGACAACTTATTAAAGATAAAGTACTATTAAAAGACGCTGTCACCCAGTGGGGTAATATCGCGGGATTGGTAGCTGCTTTGTTCAAAGAAGATTATGATCTCCTTGCGCGAAGCATGAAAGACGTTCTTATCGAACCGACGCGAGCTATTTTAATCCCTCAATTTTATGAAATGAAAGAGATTGCTCTAAAACACGGTGCCTTAAGTTTCGGTATTTCTGGCTCTGGACCATCAGTTGTGGCAATAACACGAGACGAGAAAATAGCAGAGGATATCGCAGACAAAATTCAAACTCATCTCAAAGAAAATGAAATTGATAGTTTTGGATACGTTTCCCGTGTCAATGTAGAAGGCCCCAGAATATTAGATCAAAAGTTGTTTACAGCATAGCGGTCTATCAAATCTAAGGTTAATTCATATTTACCTCTTAAAAAGATAACAAAGTGAAATATCCATGTGAAAATATCAATTCAATTAAAACGGGATGTTTCATATGGCCTTAAAAAAAAAAGAATATTACATATGAAATTTTATAGCACAAATAATAAAACATTAGAAGTTTCCTTTAAAGATGCGGTCTTCAATTCGCTACCAGCAGACAAAGGGTTGTATATGCCGGAAGCGATCCCTCAATTGGATCCATTATTTATTAAGAATATTCAGCAGCATTCTTTACAAGAGATTGCATTTGAAGTCGCTTACACGCTCTTGAGGGATGATATTCCCAAAGAAGATTTAAAGCAAATCGTGAACGACGCGATTAACTTTGATGCTCCCGTAAAATTCTTGACCGACAGCACAGCTGTGCTCGAACTTTTCCATGGACCTTCTTACGCCTTTAAGGATTTTGGTGCCCGGTTTATGAGCAGAGTGATGGGTTATTTTTCGAAGACGGATGATAAATTACTGGATGTGCTTGTTGCGACATCTGGCGATACTGGTGGAGCTGTTGCCTTGGGATTTTTGGGCGTTGAGGGAACGCGTGTAACCATCTTATACCCCAAAGGTAAAGTGTCCGAGGTTCAGGAATTACAATTGACTACAAATGGACAAAACATTCGTGCAATTGAAGTGGAAGGTACATTTGACGATTGCCAGGCATTAGTGAAACAGGCTTTCAATGATCCCGAACTGAATGCTGTCTTACGGTTGACTTCAGCTAATTCAATTAATATAGCACGATTGATCCCACAGACATTCTATTACTTTTATGCGTATGCGCAATTAAAGTCGCAAGGAATCAATGAGGTCGTATTTACAGTACCGAGTGGTAATTTTGGTAATATTGGGGCAGGCCTATTAGCTTATAAGATGGGGCTACCTGTCAAACATTTTGTTGCGGCTACAAATGTAAATGATACCGTACCTAGATTTCTTTCATCAGGCAAATATGAACCGCTGCCTTCAGTACAAACATTGAGCAATGCAATGGATGTCGGAAACCCGAGCAACTGGGTTCGTATACAGGATATCTTTGGAGGAGATGTGGACGAATTAAAAAGTATGTTATCTTCTTATACTTTTACAGACGAAGAAACAGAAAGAGGAATGCAGAAGTTATTTGAAGAATCGAACTATATCGCCTGTCCACATACAGCAATCGCATGGCTTGGCGCTCGTACCTATGCAAATGAGTATCCTGGTCACTATGCTTCGGTTTTCTTATCTACTGCTCATCCCTGCAAATTCCCTGATGCAATCGCTGTAGATGTGTTTGAAAAGATAGTTCTGCCTAAAGGAGCAGAAGCTTTGCAAGGAAGGGAAAAGTTAGCTGAACCTTTAAAAGTCGATTTTGAAGCATTCAAAAAATATCTAATCAACCATAATTAAATGCTTGGGGCTCCTTTCGGAGCCCTTTTTACTTTCATTCACAAATAGCGGTTCTTTTACACGGAAGGAATAATTTAAAAAAAGTATGACGTTTTGAGAAAGAGCGAGGTTTTATCCAGAAAGTTTCGTCATGATGTCGAATTAATACATTAATTTTGCAGTAATGAAATCAGTTTATTTGAATAAGGGTAAGGATAAAGCTGCGTGGCAATTGCATCCTTGGGTATTTTCTGGAGCAATTAAATCATTGTCCGATAAAATTGAGGATGGCGAAGTTGTTGGTGTTTACAATGCTGAACGTGAATTTATTGCCTATGGGCTATTTCACAATAGCTCGCGCGTGGCCATTCGTTTGTTAGAATGGAATCCTCAAGTGCAGATTGATGCAGCGTGGTGGCGTTCACGCGTCCAGAAGGCTGTTGCGGCACGACAGCACCTATTACAGAAAGACGTGACGAATACTGTTCGTCTAATCTTTGCTGAAGCAGATTTTCTTCCTGGACTTATTGCAGATAAATATGCAGATTTTATATCTATTCAGGTTCACGCAGTTGGACTTGAAAAAGTTAAATCAATTATTATCGACGAATTGAATGCTTTGCTACAGCCAAAAGGAATTTATGAACGTAGCGATCTGAAATCCCGTGAACATGAGGGACTACCCGACACCAATGGGCTTTTGTATGGAGAACTTCCACCAGAATTTGTTGACGTTGTCGAAAATGGTATCCATTATAAGGTGAACATTATTGATGGACAAAAATCCGGATTCTATTGCGACCAACGAGAAAACCGTCAGCTGACAGCCAACTACGTTTCTAATAAGCGAGTCCTGGATTGTTTTTGCTATTCTGGTGGCTTTACATTGAATAGCCTGAAAAACGGGGCATCAGAAGTCATTTCCGTAGATAGCTCTGCACTAGCTATTGAAACCCTGGAAAAGAATATTGTTGAAAATGGATTTGAACCCAGTCGACATAAAGCAATATTGGCGGATGTAAACAAGCAATTACGCAAATTCATCGATGCGGGTGAAAAATTTGATATGATAGTCTTGGACCCGCCTAAGTATGCACCATCACGATCAGCCTTGGAAAGAGCATCTCGAGCTTACAAAGATCTGAATCGCCGTGGATTGATGTTGTTAAATAGTGGTGGTTTGTTAGCAACCTTTTCTTGTTCAGGCGCAATGGATATGGATACCTTCAAACAAGTGCTTGCTTGGGCAGCGTTGGATGCAGGTAAGGAAATTCAGTTTATCAGACAGTTTCATCAACCTGAGGACCATCCTGTGCGGGCCTCTTTTCCCGAAGGAGAATATCTGAAAGGATTGTTGGTCCGCGTATTATAATTTATTACATGAAGATAATTTGGGTTGGTTTGCGAAAACCAACCTTTTTAATTTTTGAACAACGTCATGATACAAGAAAAATCGAGTAGACCTATCTTTTCTATTTTATTTGCCGTAAGCATGGTGCACCTTTTGAATGACATGATTCAGGGAGTGATACCAGCGACATATCCCTTGCTCAAAGAAGAACATCATCTGAGCTTTTCGCAGGTTGGAATGATCACAATGGTTTATCAGATAGCAGCATCAATATTCCAGCCTGTTGTGGGCTCATTTACAGACAAACATCCTGTTCCATATTCGCAGATTATCGGAATGTCTTTTTCTCTCCTTGGTATGCTTTTATTTTCAAAAGCAAACAGTTATGAATGGATCTTATGTTCAGTCTTTCTCGTTGGGGTTGGATCTTCAATTTTTCATCCCGAATCGTCTCGCGTCGCTTACATGGCGTCAGGTGGAAGAAGGAGTATGGCACAATCTATTTTTCAGATCGGCGGAAATGCGGGGACAGCTATGGCCCCAATTATTGTCGCTTTTTTGATTTTACCGAGAGGGCAGCAGGCAATCGCATGGATGTGCCTATTCACAATCATTGGCCAATTTATATCTTATTATATCGGAAGTTGGTATAAAGAAAGGCTTCGAAATACAGCTAAATCTACCAAGCGAGCGATACGCGTGCCAGATTTACCCAATGGGCGGATCGTCATGACTGTGATTATCCTCCTATTGTTGATCGTATCAAAATATTTCTATATCGCCAGTATCACAAATTACTTTCAGTTTTATACCATTAAAAAATTTGGGATTAGTGAAGTAGAAGCCCAGGTTTATCTCTTTTATTTTCTTATTGCAGTTGCTGTCGGAACCCTATTAGGAGGAGCATTCGGCGATCGATTTGGCCGAAAATATGTTATCTGGTTTTCTGTATTGGGCGTTGCACCATTTGCATTGGCTTTACCCTATGTAGGACTTACCATGACGGGGATATTGATCGTCATGATCGGATTAATTTTATCATCAGCTTTTCCAGCGATTATTGTTTATGCACAGGAGCTATTGCCGAAAAAACTAGGCATGGTTTCCGGTTTATTTTACGGCTTTGCATTTGGAATGGGCGGAATAGGATCAGCTGTGCTAGGCTGGCAGGCAGATCACACTTCTATCGAGTTTATTTATCACTTATGTTCTTATCTTCCTTTGATCGGTATTGTAGCTTATTTTCTTCCCGATCTACAAAAAACGCAATACAAAGAGATTTAAACTTGAAAATAAACAATAGCAATTGTGTCGTCTGTTAAAAATAGCGAGCGAATATCCAGTACGATATCCGCTGGCTATTTTTATTTAATGCATTCCATCCATGCGGATGCCATCATCTGTGCCCCAGCAAGTGTGGGGTGAACTCCATCTGCCGCCCAGTAGGCACCAGGAGCACTCTTTTGAGCATTATCAAATATTTTTTGATAGGGAATTAAGATTCCCCCAAATTCTTTTGCTATTTCACGGGCAGATTCTTGATAAGCCAAGAACTTTGGATACCAAGCATCAGTAATATGGCCCACCCCTTTGACCGCAAAGGGTTCTCCAATGATCAGTTTGACATTGGGAAGCTTTTGTAGCGTCTCCTGCAATAACTGTTGATATTGGGATTTATATTCATCAACTGTAGTTTGTGCGCCCCGATCAATCGTGCGCCAAAAGTCGTTTACACCAATCAAAATGCTTAATACTGTTGGTTTAATGGCTAATGTATCTTCCTGCCAACGCTTCTGTAGATCCGGTACACGGTTGCCACTGATACCTGTATTATAGACCTTGAGTTTCTTTGCTGGATATTTATTTAAAAGTTGACTAGCGGCCAATAAAGCGTAACCGTGACCCAGCGCACCAGTGTCATTGGCATTTCTGTTATTCCTATCCCGACCCACATCTGTAATGGAGTCGCCCTGGAATAAAATAATGTCGTCGTTATTTAAACTTATTTTTGAGGCACTGGATGTTGATTCATGGGCGAAAACTTCGTTTCCTAGTAAACTGGCGCCACTCAAAAGACCGGTGCCAATGATACTTTTCTTGATAAATGATCTGCGGTTCGTATTCATTATTAGGTTCTTGTTTAGTATGAGGATTTATTATGTTTAAAGTTACATACTTTTAAGCATACTTTTCCAAACCTTTTATAAGGATATTACACGCTTTTTCGATTTCAAGTTCTGTAATCGTCAATGGCGGAGCTACACGCAAGGCTGTTTCACAATGCAGATACCAATCAATCATTACCCCATTCTCAGCACAGTACCTGCTCACATTGTAAACCTGATCAAAAGAGTGCAATTGAAGACACATCATAAGACCTAATCCGCGAATTTCTTTGATCGCAGGATGTTTGAGCTTTTCTTTGAATAAAAGAGCTTTTCTTTCTACCTGCTCAACTAAATTTTCTGTTTTGATGACTGCTAACGAAGCGCGAGCTGCTGCACAACTCACAGGATGGCCACCAAAAGTCGTGATGTGCCCAAGCATAGGATTATCTTTAATAACATCCATAACTTCCTTTGCTGCAACAAAAGCCCCTAAAGGCATACCGCCGCCTATACCTTTGGCGAGCATCAAGATATCGGGAACAATACCAAAATGTTCAAAAGCGAAAAGACGGCCTGTCCGGCCGAAGCCAGTTTGGATCTCATCAAAGATGAGTAAGGTACCAGTTTCATCACAGCGTCTTCTGACGGCTTGCATGTAAGCGATGTCTGGCACCCGAACACCAGCTTCCCCCTGAATAGCTTCGAGTATAACTGCAGCTGTTTGTTCGGTAATCTTTGTTAGGTCTTCCAGCTCATTAAACTCGATAAAATCTATTTCGGGTAGGAGAGGAGCATACGCTTTACGATACTCGTCGTTTCCGATGAGACTGAGTGCACCCTGTGTGCTGCCATGATAGGCTTTTTTTGCAGCTATAATCTGCCTACGGCCAGTATATTTCTTTGCTATTTTCATGGAACCCTCTACCGCTTCAGTTCCGCTGTTAGTGAAGTAAACAGATTGAAAATGAGCAGGCAGCTCTGCGAGTAATTCTGTTGCAAACTGCACTTGAGGAACCTGCACAAATTCACCATAAACGGTGACATGTAAGTATTTATCCAATTGTGATTTTATGGCCTCCAACACTTTTGGATGACGATGGCCTATATTGCTGACATTAAACCCGGAGACTAAATCCATATATTCTTCTCCATTGGGGCCATAAAGGTAAACACCTTCAGCCTTTACCACTTCAACCAATCTAGGGGAGCTAGATGTTTGAGCAGTATTCATTAAAAATAATTCTCTGTTGCTTAACATGATATTACAAATGTCCGAAAATAAAAAAGAAGTCTTTAAGACTTCTTTTCTATTTTTAAGATTATTTTCTTCTATTCTGCAGGGATTTGTAAAGATGTTCCCTAAATTCTTGCTCAACTTCGAAAAATTGCGATGCCCGCGCGTTGCCAATCACTTTGGCAAATTTAGCCCGGTATTCCTTTTTGATCTCCACTTCTTTCGCATCGTACTGTAATATATCTCTCGAACCATTTCTAAAGCTGTTTTTAGGAGCACCATTTAACTTTTCTTTTCTGATATCCCAAAGTGTTTGACTATACTCATTATAGAGTGGGAAGAATTGCTGAGCCTCTCTTGGCGTCAAATCTAGTTCTTTAGTAATGTAAGCTATTTTTTCATTTTCTATAGCTTGAAATCGATTTTTGTCTTGTGCAAAGCTCAAGGCAATAGAAAATATACTAAAGAACAATGTTATCCATATGTATTTTTTCTTGAACATCATTATAAGGTATAATTTAGATAATCTTCTATTTCTTGTTTAGATAAATTGCTGCCAAATCCCTTAGTAGGGAGATTAGCTTCATCAGTATATTGGGACATATATATCATATCATCACCAGACGCTGACGCTGCAAGGTAATTGATGATTTCTTGCTTAGGAATTTCAGATAAATGCTGGCTCAGTTGCTCCTCTGTGATCCCATCCGCAGCAACAGCATCTTGTTGTAGATATTGATAGCCCCAGTACCCCCCGATACTCAACATGGCCGCAAAAGATGCAGCGACAGCGTAACGAGCATACCATTTTTTTGGTTTGCCTATGCGATGGATAGGTGTAACATCTTCTTCAACCTCCTGTACAGCGTTAATAATTCTATCTGACAGATTCTCAAAATAATGTTGGGGTACATTAAAATTGGTAGTACCAACAGTTTCTTTTAATTTTTCTTCAGCAATACGCGATAAAATAGTCAATTCTAAGCTTTTCTCATAGTCAACTGGCGTCAAAAATCCATCTGTAAGAACTGTATCCTTCAATTCGAGTTCAGCTATACGTGAAAAAATAGAATTTTCAAGGACGTGGTCGTAATCATGTGGCAGTGTAAAACCATCAGATGAAACTTTTTCTTTTAATGCGTCTTCTGAAATTTGGCTGAGAATAGATCCTGAAAGCTCAGAACTATAATTTTCAGGAATTTCGAAACCGTCCACAATGACTTGACTTTTTAAATTATCTTCCGCGATTTTACACACAATGACATCATAGAGATTGTCAAAATACCCTTCTGGAACCTCAAAGACGGTGTCTTTGCTTTCAACCAATTTGACTTGCGTAATTATTTTTGATTCTAGATCATTGAAATAATTTTCCGGTAAGTCAAATGGATTTTTACGCAACGATGCTGGAAGATTGTTAGGCTCCAGCCCATCATGATATGTGCCATTTTCCTTCATAGTATCTGTTAGAGCCTAATTTAGCCAAAAGGTTTAATCATTGTTGTTAAAAAAAGCCTCAATTTTTTTGACGGCTAAATGATATGAAGCTTTAAGCGCCCCAACACTCGTTCCGAGCACTTCTGAAATCTCGTCATATTTCATGTCTTCAAAATATTTCATATTGAAAACCAATTTCTGTTTCTCGGGCAAGGTCAACAGTGCCTGTTGTAATTTCATTTGAGCCTTGTCGCCGCTAAAGTAATTGCCATCAGCAAGTGTTTCTGCCAAATAAGCAGTCGTGTCGTCATCCAACGACACGTTCTGCTTTTGTTTTTTCTTATTTAAGAAGGTGATACATTCATTTGTTGCAATGCGATAAAGCCAAGTATATAGTTGCGAGTCTTCTCGGAAGTTTCCAAGATTCTTCCATACTTTCACAAAGATATCCTGCACAACATCGTCCGCATCGTCATGATCGATGACCATTCTTCGCACATGCCAATAAATCTTCTGTTGATATTTCTTCAACAATAAACGGAAAGCTTCTTCTCGCGTACTCTCTTCAGCGAACTTTGCTATAATTAAAGCGTCATCCATATATTGACCTGCGTAGTATTGTTATTTTCTTTTGATTACTTTTTGAGCCGCTGCAACAATAGCTGCTGCATTCAAACCGTATTTCTCCATCAACTGAGCAGGAGTACCTGATTCCCCAAAACTATCATTGACAGCAACATACTCTTGCGGAGTAGGTAACTCTCTTGTTAGTACCTGAGCCACGCTATCACCTAAACCACCAAGACGATTATGCTCTTCTGCCGTTACTACACATTTCGTTTTGGCAACAGATTTCAAAATAGCCTCCTCATCCAAAGGTTTGATTGTATGGATATTGATAATCTCGGCGTTAATACCTAATTCTGCCAATTTTTCCCCAGCTTGTATAGCTTCCCACACTAAGTGACCCGTAGCAATAATGGAAACATCTGTTCCTTCATTTAATAACACCGCCTTACCAATAACAAATTCTTGATCAGCAGGGGTAAAGTTAGGAACAACAGGACGGCCGAAACGCAAATAAACTGGACCTTCATATTTAGCTACTGCAATAGTAGCCGCTTTTGTTTGATTAAAATCGCAAGGATTGATCACCGTCATTCCTGGTAGCATTTTCATCAAACCAATATCTTCTAAGATTTGGTGAGTTGCACCATCTTCACCCAATGTCAAACCCGCGTGCGATGCAGCAATTTTTACATTTTTGTCAGAGTATGCAATCGATTGGCGAATTTGATCGTAAACACGGCCAGTAGAGAAATTCGCGAACGTACCCGTGAATGGGATTTTACCGCCGATAGTCAACCCGGCTGCAATACCCATCATATTTGCTTCTGCAATACCGATTTGGAAAAAGCGCTCTGGAAACTCTTTAATAAAATCGTTCATTTTTAACGAACCGATCAAATCAGCACATAATGCAACCACATTTTCATTTTGCTTTCCCCCTTCCAATAAGCCCGCTCCGAATCCTGAACGTGTATCTTTTGACTCTGTATAAGTATATTTTTTCATTCTAGTAATCTCCTAAAGTTTCTGTAAGCTGATTCAACGCCGACGCCAATTGTTCGTCACTTGGAGCAACACCATGCCATTTGTGAGAGCCCATCATAAAATTAACACCACTGCCCATTTCGGTATGCATTAGGATGATGACAGGTTTACCCTTTCCTGTACGTGACTTGGCTTCTGCCAAACCAGCTACCACAGCGTTCATATCATTGCCTTTCGCAATTTCCATCACATCCCAGCCGAACGCTTCCCATTTTGCACGAAGATCACCAAGAGATAATACTTGATCCGTAGATCCGTCAATTTGCGCTTTGTTGTAGTCAACAGTAGCGATCAGATTGTCTATTTTGTTGTGTGGTGCATACATTGCAGCTTCCCAAACTTGGCCCTCCTGCAATTCACCATCACCCATTAATACATAAACTAGATTATTGTCTTTATTCAATTTTTTTGCCTGTGCGGCACCAATTGCAACAGATAATCCTTGGCCTAAAGATCCCGAAGCAATACGAATGCCCGGAAGGCCCTCGTGTGTTGTAGGGTGACCCTGAAGTCTGGAATTGATTTTTCTGAACGTTGCTAATTCGCTCACTTCAAAATATCCCGCATGTGCCAATGTACTATAAAATACAGGAGAGATGTGTCCATTTGACAGGAAGAATAGATCTTCTCCTTTTCCATCCATGTCAAAGGAAGGATTGCGTTTCATTGCATTGAAATAAAGCGCCACAAAGTAATCTGTACAACCTAACGAACCACCTGGGTGTCCTGATTGACAAGCGTGTACCATACGTACGATATCACGTCTTACCTGTGATGCAATTTGTTCTAGTTTGATAATATCTGCACTCATTTTTTTTGTTGGTTTCACAATTGGTCGTAAAGTTAACTATTTTTAAGCTAGATGCTTGTTAAAAAATGAATTTATATTGACTTATGCCCGAATATCAAGCCGCTTCAGAAGAAGGTTCGCAGGATAGCAATCAAAAAATGCTAGTGAAGCCGAGGAGTTTTGCCTACCTGACTAGTACTTTGATACGCTGGATATTTTCAGACCTTTTACATTACCGGACATAAAAAAAGGATTCAGCACTACTAATTGCCGAATCCTTTTTTATTATAAATGTGAAGCTGAGATTACATGGCTTCAGCAACAACTTCAGTCACTTCCGGGACCATGCGCTTCAACAATCCTTCAATGCCTGCTTTTAAAGTAATTGTCGATGATGGACAACCACTACAAGAGCCCTTTAGTTCAACCGTTACCACACCTTCATTAAATGATTTATAATGTATGGCACCCCCATCCTGTTCAACAGCAGGTCGTACATAATCGTGTAAAACTTGTTGTATCTTAACTTCAGTTTCGGTGCCCTCAAAATTCACTTCTGTGTCGTGGTGTACCGTTTTTACAGCAAGTTCAGACTCTACAGCCCCTTTTACAAAATCTTTCAACAAAGCTTCGATGTCTTCCCATTCCGCATCTTCCGTTTTGGTGATAGTTACGAAGTTACTCGCGAAAAATACACCATTTACAAAATTAAATTTGAACAATTCAAGTGCAAACGGTGAATCTTGTGCTGCTTCTTTATTTGGAAAATCCACACTACCGTTGATCAATAACTTATTGACCAAGAATTTCATGGTAGAAGGGTTGGGTGTAGATTCTGTATATACGTTAATCGTAGCCATGTATTATCTATTTTTTTATTCCAAGCAAATATATATCAAAAGGAGCTTTATTAAGGTCATTTATAAGTAAAAGCTTATAAAGTGACACCCGTATAGTTAGCAGGACTGATCGCTTTGAGTTCTGCTTTGACTTTATCGGAAACATGGAGCTGATCGACAAACGCTGCTATTGTCTCTTTCGTTACCCGCGTGTTTGTACGTGTAAGATCTTTCAGCGCTTCGTACGGTTTTGGATAGCCTTCTCTTCTTAATATGGTTTGTAATGCTTCGGCAACAACAGCCCAGTTATTTTCAAGGTCATCAGCCAATGCCTGTTCGTTTAAAATCAATTTACGTAAACCTCTTAATGTCGATTTAACGGCAATTAGCGTGTGCGCAAATGGAACACCAATATTACGTAAAACCGTCGAATCTGTTAAATCGCGCTGAAGACGTGAAATCGGTAATTTAGCGGAGAGATGCTCGAAAATAGCATTTGCAATGCCCAAATTTCCTTCTGCATTTTCAAAGTCAATTGGATTGACCTTATGGGGCATAGCGGATGAACCGATCTGTCCGGCAGTGATTTTTTGTTTAAAATAATCCATCGAAATATAAGTCCAGATATCGCGGCATAAGTCGATTAGGATATTATTTATGCGTTTTAAAGCATCACAGCTTGCCGCAAAGTTATCGTAATGTTCAATTTGCGTTGTGGTTTGTGAACGGTCTAAACCCAAGATATTGTTGACAAAATTATTTCCGAAATTGATCCAATTGGTTTTCGGATAAGCAACCTGATGCGCATTGAAATTACCTGTTGCACCGCCAAATTTGGCGGAATATGGAACTTGATTGAGTAGTTGTAACTGTCGCTCTATTCGTTCGATAAAAACATAGAACTCTTTGCCCAATCGAGTTGGAGACGCAGGCTGTCCATGTGTACGGGCCAACATCGGAATGCCTGACCATGACGTCGCTAATGATTTTAATTCATGAAGCAACTCGTCAATCGCTGGCGAGTAACTTTCTTTGATGGCTTCTTTCCAAGAAAGCGGAATAGCTGTATTATTGATATCTTGGGATGTTAAACCAAAATGAATGAATTCAAGGTAGTCCTGTAGCCCTAATTTTTCAAATTTATCTTTTAGAAAATATTCAACCGCTTTAACATCATGGTTCGTAACTTTCTCTGTGTCTTTGATCCAGATGGCATCTTCCTCAGAAAAATTTCTATAAATGTCACGCAATTTCTCATTTAGACTTTTGTCAAATTGTTGCAATTGGGCAATACCTGATTCACATAATGCAATAAAATATTCCACTTCCACGCGTACGCGATATTTTATTAAAGCAAATTCAGAAAAAAATGCTGAAAGTTCATGAGTGTTATTGTAATAGCGTCCGTCGATAGGAGTAACTGCTGTTAAAGATGATAAAGCCATAGATTGAATGATTTTTTGGCAAAGGTAAAAAAATGCTTGGAGCTTAGCAATTTAATTGGCGCAGATATAAAAAAAGCCTCCTTGGTGAAGGAAGCTTTTTTATAAGGTCTAAATTATATTTCAGAAAATTAGTGAGCAGCTTTAGTTGAATCAACTTTAGCCTCAGCTGAATCTACAGCAGTTTTTGCTGAATCCAATTGTGTGTTAGCTGAATCTAAAGCAACATTAGCTGAATCAGTAGCAGCGTCAGTTGTTTTACCAGTTTCACCACATGATGCGAAAGCTAATGTTAAAGCTAAACCTAAGAAACCGAATTTGAATGCGTTTTTCATTTTATTAAAATTAAATATTTTTAAATCTTGTTATTTAGGGGTTAATACCGATAAATTAAAAAGGTAACCCCAGATTTTTCTCTTTTTGAAAAAAGAAAGACCTTTTGTTAAAAAAGGCCTTCCAAAAGCTTTATTCAGTCCTAAATTATTTTTTAGTAGCAGCTGAATCAACTTTAGCAGCAGCAGAATCAACTTTAACAGCAGCTGAATCTACGTGGTTAGCAGCTGAATCCAAAGTGTTAGCAGCTGAATCAACTAAAGCAGAAGCTGAATCTGCAGCACCTTCAGATTTTTTCTCTGAATTGTTACAAGATGCGAAAGCTACAGTTAAAGCTAAACCTAAGAAACCGAATTTTAATGCGTTTTTCATTTTCTAATTTTCTAATTTAAATTGAAATAATTTTCTTTTTCATCTGTTAATACACGTAACTAAAAAAGGTAACCCAAAAAATATATTTTTTTTAAAAATTTATATAAAAGTTTGTTTATCAAAGTTTTATTTTTTTTAGCAAGACGTGTATCTTAGGCTTTCGACTGCGCTATCCTTTAGCGTTACAAGGGTTAAGTAAGGCAATCGCTAGGTGGATCTTGTCTATTTGTTGTGCATAAGTTGTGTGCCGCCTCTAACTCGACAAATGTATCGGTCCAACTGTTATTAAATAGCAAACAATTTTCGGTTATTTTTCTTATTTTGAGAAGTACGCACTTTAAAAAAAATACACATATGTTTGATAAAGTTAAGAATATAATGGATTTGGCAAAATCGATAGACTTTGCCAAATTGGAAGAAATAGCAAAAAAAGTGGATTTGGGAGCAGTTATGGATGCTGTATCAAAAATGGATGATAAACAGCTGCATGGTTTAATGAAAATGCTGAATTCCGGAAAGGAAAAGCGAGAATTGCCTCCTATTAATGGTGATTTCTATGCGATGGACAGTAAATTAAACGATACAGACCGCGCTTTACAATTGAAGGTGAGAGAATTTATGGAGACCGAAGTCAAACCAATAGTTAATAAATATTGGTTGAGAGATGAATTTCCTTTTGAAATCGTACCCAAACTGGCGGCTTTAAATATTTGTGGATATACATACAATGGGTATGGATGTATGGGCGGAAGTTCTTTGATGGAAGGAATTATAGCGGCTGAGATAGCACGTGTGGATGCTTCTGTAGCAACATTCTTTGGCGTACAGAGTGGTTTGGCAATGGGGTCAATCTATCTTTGCGGATCTGAAGAACAAAAGCAAGAGTGGTTGCCCAAGATGCAACAGATGCAGGTGATAGGTGCTTTTGGATTAACAGAACCTGAAGTGGGCTCGGGGGCTGCAGGCGGATTGACGACAACTTGTAAAAAAACAACCGATGGTTGGGTTTTGAATGGTCAGAAAAAATGGATCGGAAATTCTACTTTTTCCGATATTACAATTATATGGGCTAGGGATCTCGATGATGGAGAAGTCAAAGGTTTTATTGTAAGGAAGGATAACCCGGGTTTTTCTGTCGAAAAGATCAAGGATAAGATGGCGTTGCGTATTGTGCAGAATGGCCTCATTACTTTAAATCATTGTATCATTCCTGAAAGTGACCGTTTACAAAAGGCAGATTCCTTTAAAGATACAGGTAAGGTTCTTCAGATGACGCGGGCCGGGGTCGCCTGGATGGCTGTGGGCTGTGCTAGAGGAGCCTATGAAAATGCATTGGATTATACCCGAAAAAGGAAACAGTTTGGTAAGCCAATCGCCTCTTTTCAGCTTATTCAGAATCACCTGGTTGAAATGTTATCCAATTTGACCGCTATGCAAACGCTAGTCTTTAGGCTATCTGAACTTCAGGATAAAGGTGAGCTAAGAGATGAACATGCTTCGCTGGCAAAAGTGTTTTGTTCTTTGCGTACGAGAGATATTGTTTCCAAAGCCCGTGAAGTCATGGGGGGCAATGGCATTTTGTTAGAGTATAATGTCGCGCGATTTCTGGCGGATGCAGAAGCAATTTATTCCTATGAGGGTACAAAGGAGATTAATTCCCTCATTGTTGGTCGAAGTATAACTGGATTTAGTGCTTTCGTGTAGCTGCTTTCCGGCTAACTTTTCGTTTCTTGATGTCGAGAATTACTAAAAAGGACTTTGTTAAACAACAAAGCCCTTTTTAGCTGAATTAAACGCAAACTGAACTTGACTATTTGCGTTTAAACCGCATAATGGCGATATCGCCCATGATAAATGTTAGGGTATTCTCGCTGATACTGTACGTGTTCACCTTTTCTAAGGTAGAGAAAAAAGTTGCTTCGCCATTCCCTTCGCAAGCCATTTTTGTTGACATAATGGGGCCGAAATTAATACTATTTCCATTGGTTTTGAACGTCATATTATAGTTGTTACAGCTACTATTGCCATTTACCTTTCCGCTGACCGCGTCAAATATCATTGTTGGTTTACGGTCGGGATATAGACCCTCGAAAGCAATGCGTGCGCCCGATATATAATCAAGCTCCCAAGTTCCAGAAAGTTGCTGCTTATCGTCCTGGATCAACTTAAATTTTGCCAATGGAGCCATTTTAGCTTTGTTCAGGCTAAGAATACCATTGTTGACAGTGTAATTGTCTGCAGCGATCAAGTTTTTTGACAGCGCTTGTTCGATAGACATATCCGGACAGGCCATCATAGTTGACATTCCCTGAGCAAATTTAATTTTTCCATTTTTGGATAGTATTAAATCTCCTCCGATGCCATTGCAGCCCCCACTTGCACTGTAGCGTTTTTCCTCCAGTTGCAGGTAGGGCATTTTACCATTGATTTGATCCGCTACGGCCTGCCCATTGATTTCAATTAATTGCCACTTTTTTCCAACGACAGTTGATGTCGAACTGTTTTCACTTTGATCAGTCGACTTCTTGTTGACGACAGAACAACTACCAAGACCAATACTTAAGATGGCCAATATTGCGATGTTTTTAAAGTTCATATTTTAAATTTTAACCTATTAACATCCCTTTTAACGTTTGGTTTGGCAAAGTGCTACAAAAGTTTACAAACAAATAAGGCTTCCAATCTGGAAGCCTTATTTATCAATCGAATAAATGTTACTATTTATTTTTATTTTGTTGTGCCTGCTGTTGAGCACGCATCATTTCTTCCATTTTAGCCTGGAAGCTTGATTTTTTTTCTGCTTTTGGATTCTTTTTGTTCTCCTCCAATTTAGCTAATATTTTCTCATCATTCACCATGGTGCGGATTACCAATTGCGTCAAGAATGTAAATAAAGCACTCAAGAAGTAATAGTAGTTCAAACCAGCCGGGAAGCTGTTCAACACAAAGAAGAAAATCAACGGCATGATATAGCCCATGTATTTCATCTGACCTGTAGCGCCGGATGTAGCATTGTTATACCAAGTGGTCAACAACGTTGTTAACGTCATCAAGATACACATCAAAGAAATGTGGTTAAACGATCCAAAGATGGGAGCAAATGTGAATAATGTATCATAGGTTGACATGTCCTTCATAAACAAGAAACTCTGTCCTCTCAATTCAAACAAATTTGGGAAGAAATAGAAGAATGCAATTGTAAAAGGCATTTGTAATACGAGGGGAAGGCATCCACCAAGAGGATTGACACCGACCTGTTTGTACAATTTCATTTGCTCCTGTTGCATCAACATTTGGTTGTCTTCGCCGACTTTTGCTTTGATCTCGTCCAGCTGCGGTTTTAATACGCGCATTTTGGCCATAGAAACATAGGATTTGTAGGTCATTGGCGAAAGGATCAATTTCAACATCAGCGTCAATAAGAGTATCACGATACCGTAGCTCATATGGAAACCATCCAGGAAGTTGAATACCGGTACCGTAATCCATTGGTTGATCCAACGCATAGGGCCCCAGCCCATATTGATGATCGATTGATAATCATTACCCTCCGCTTTCAGCACATTGTATTGGTTCGGGCCAAAGAAGAAGTTCAACGAATAGCTATTGTCCTTATGGTTATCAAATGCTAATTCCGCGTTCGTATTGTAAAACTTGATGACATCCGTTTCAGTCGCATGTTTTACATCCACTTTAGCATTCACAAAACCATCTTTCGCGTTCAAGATACTAGAAAAGTAATGTTGCTTAAAAGCAATCCATTCCACTTTTTTCTCCAATGCTTCGTCAGCGTCTTTTGATTCTGAAAGATGATCTACCTTATTGTCTTCTTTATAGTAAAGGGTAGATTTTTGTCTTTCAGACTCTATATTTTGTTCCTTTTGTCTTAACGTGGTATTCCAGTTAAGGGTCAACGTTTTTTGACTTTGTGGAACTAAATTATGTATCCCTTTTGTATGGATGTCCAGCGCTACATTATAACCTTTGCCGGCAATAGAGTATATATATTCAATGTATTGGTCGGCATTGTAATTTAGTCTGAATTTTACCGATTGTTTTCCTTCACCAGAAACTTGGATATCCGAAGATTCTGTATTGAAGTACAAATCGTTTGTTGCCACGTTTTGACCCGCTGCATTAAACAGAAAACCAAATTTATTGTCCTCACCTTCAAAAAGCATCAACGGTTTTCCATTGAAATTCTTTTCACCTTTTAGTTCGACAGATTTAACTTTACCGCCTTTCGTGCTGATCTTGGCAATGATTTTTTCATTTTCAATCGTGATGACTTTCTCGGTTCCAAATTTCGTGGCACCAAAAGGCTTTTTCAGTTCCGCCGAATCAGCAATCACTGCTGTTTGTGCTGTTTTGGCTTTCGCGGTAGAGTCACTTTCAGCAGGAAGTCCTTTTTCTGTACGCGCTTTAGCCTCTTGTCGCGCTTGTTCTTGTTTGATTTCTGATTCTGAAGGCTTCATCAGGTAAAATGAACCAGTGATGATAGCAAACATCAGGACCAAACCAATTAGGGTATTTCTATCCATTTTTAATAATTAAACTTAATTAATTGTATCCTTCTATTACTACTTTGATTTCTTGTTGGCCAAAGCAGCGGCTACAAAGCTAACAAAAAGTGGGTGAGGATTTGCAACTGTTGACTTTAATTCTGGATGAAATTGTCCGGCAACGAAAAATGGATGGTTTTTCAGTTCCACAATTTCTACCAATCCAGTCTCTGGATTGAAGCCTGAAGCAATCATTCCGGCCGCTTCATATTGCTTCAAATAGTCGTTGTTAAATTCATAACGGTGACGGTGTCTTTCAGAAATTTTTGTTTTGCCATAGATTGCAAAGGCTTTAGTTCCTTTTTTAATTTCACAATCGTAAGCGCCCAAACGCATGGTACCACCCATATTGGTGATGTTTTTTTGCTCCTCCATCAGATTGATAACCGGATTAGTCGTGTTGGCATCCATCTCAAAACTGTTGGCATCTTTCAGTCCCAATACGTTTCTTCCGAATTCAATTACTGAACATTGCATACCTAAACAGATCCCAAAGAAAGGAATATTATTTTCACGAACATATTGGATAGCATTTAACTTACCATCCAAACCGCGTTCACCGAATCCCGGAGCAACCAACACGCCGTCCATTCCTTTTAGCTTTTCAGCAACATTTTCTTTTGTAGCACTTTCGGCAGCAATGTAACTCACTTTTACCTTACACTCATTTGTAGCACCTGCATGGATAAATCCTTCAGTAATGGATTTATACGCATCTGGAAGTTCAACATATTTCCCAATCAATGCAATATTAATTTCATTTGTCGGGTTTTTAAGCTTACCTAAAAAGTTTTTCCAGTTTTCCAGATCAGGCTCATTTTTGTTGGAAAGTTTCAGTTTTGTTAATGCCGTTTTATCCAAGTTCTCCTTCAGCATCAGTAAAGGCACATCATAAATTGTAGAAGCATCGATGGATTCGACTACTGCATTGATATTGACATTACAGAATTGTGCTAATTTTTTACGGATTTCCTGAGATAATTTATGTTCTGTACGACAAACAAGAATATCAGGTTGTACCCCATATTCCAATAATGTTTTAACAGAATGTTGAGTAGGTTTTGTTTTCAGCTCGCCAGCAGCAGCCAAATATGGAACCAAAGTCAAATGGATAACCAACGAATTATTGGCTCCCAATTCCCAACGGAGTTGTCTTACTGCTTCCACGAAGGGTAAAGACTCAATATCACCAACAGTTCCTCCTAATTCGGTGATCACAATATCATATTGACCAGACTCTCCCAGCAATTGCATTCTGCGTTTTATCTCATCTGTGATATGCGGAATTACTTGAACGGTTTTTCCTAAATATGCACCTTCACGTTCCTGTTGGATAACGTGTTGATAGATGCGGCCTGTTGTGACATTGTTTGCTTGTGAGGTAGGGACATTCAAGAAACGCTCGTAATGACCTAAGTCAAGGTCAGTTTCGGCACCATCTTCAGTCACATAACATTCACCATGTTCATATGGATTTAATGTTCCTGGATCAATGTTAATGTAAGGGTCAAATTTTTGAATGGTAACTTTATAGCCACGCGCTTGGAGAAGTTTAGCAAGGGAGGCAGCAATAATACCTTTCCCCAACGACGAAGTAACGCCGCCCGTAACAAAAATATATTTAGTCATAACAATTAAAGGATTTTCAATTTTATGTGGTCAAAATGACCAATAATAGTTGCTTTATGTACGGGATACAAAGGTAGCAATTATTATTAAAAATTAGCATTGAAGATTGCTCTAATAATTAAATTAAAAATAAATATTACCCCGGCTATCTATCGTTGTCTTTAATGTAGGCTTTGTTTTTGACTTGATTTCAACACGATAGAAATTATTACTATTTGAAAATATGATGTCATATTTTTTTCGCTCATTCAGAATTTCGGGATATAGTTTGCTCAATTCCAGAACAGACGTCGCATAGCGTTTTTTATCGTTTCTATAAATTTGTTGTAAATAAGAAATATTCCAGGCCATTTTTTCAAGAGATAAGAATTGCTCGTCGATAAATAGCTGATTTGAACTATCGATAAATTTGATATGCCCCCATCGTTCCGGATAGTGCATGTTAACAAGCCCAATAGGAGACCATACCCAGTTCTCCTCGGCAAGATTCTTTCCAGTATTGTCTTTTTTCTTGCTATAAGTTGTTCCCGTATTTTCATAAAGCCATTGAACTCGGGAGAAATTTATCTTCCAGATTTCATTGGCCTTAATCTGATCTCCTTCGCCAAAGTATTTCAGACTCTTAACCGGTATTTTCATTTCCACCGTCCAATATTCATCCTTATCTTTCGGGTTGTTGATTGTGCCTGCATGATAAACGGCGCTTTCAATATCTTTTGTGTCCCAATTTAGATTAGCCCTGCCGCCAAAGCGATACGGTTTAGTCATCAAAAGATCCATGACCGTATTTAAAGCATTTACTTCAATCTCTATATATTCCGGAGATAGTAAATTTGGCTTAAGAAAAACTTCAAAGTCATTGTCGTGATAAATGATGGTGTCCTTTTGTTTTAAATATCCTTTAATATGAGGCTCTTCAAGCTTAGCAAATAAGTATAGGTTTTCTTTGTCCCAAAGCATCTTGACTTTTGTGTCAAATATGGGATGAGGTTTTTGCAATCCCTCAATATCCTTAAATGAATCTGTCCATACGGCTTTAGACCACGAATCTTCATTGTCTTTTCCATCTATAGTAATAACATCAGTTATTGGCTGCACATAGTACACTTGAGGCTGCGGCTGTAGTTGAAGAAATTCATTCATATTCCGCTGTGCGAAAGCAAAGTTCGGATAGATAATAAAAATAAGGATAAAAGCGATAGTTCTCATCGATATATAGTTTAATTATTCGTGCCAAAAATAAAGTGAAGACAATACGGTATTAAAAGTAAGTAAAATGTTTTAGCGCGGCAAAAAGAGGGGACTATTTTAAACAGCAAGATATAATTATCCTAAATTTATTACAGAAGGAAGTTGGTAATATGGCTTGGGGGGTAAAAAGGAAATCTATAGTCCATAAAAAAAGGCTTTGAAATCATTCAAAGCCTTTTTTTATGCCGTGGTAGTCGTAATTAGATTCTTTTCGATTTAATACGAGCAGCTTTACCAGTAAGGCCGCGTAAATAGAATAATTTCGCGCGACGAACTTTACCGTAGCTGTTTACTACAATTTTTTCAATGTTTGGTGAGTTTACAGGGAAAATACGTTCAACACCTACACCGTTTGAGATTTTACGAACGGTAAAAGTAGCGTTAGCACCTTCGCTGTTTAATTGAATTACTACACCTTGGTACACCTGTACACGCTCTTTATTTCCTTCGCGAATTTTATAATGAACGCTGATGGTATCTCCAGCTTTAAAAGCGGGAATTTCATTCTTTACTACCGCTTGTTCTTCTACAAATTTTACTAAATCCATGATTTCGAGTAATTATTAACGATTTATATCCTGTAAAAATCGGAATGCAATATTACGACTTATTTTCTGAATATAAAAATACTTTTTTAAAAAACTATTGACTGATATTCAAATCGGATGCAAAGATATGAAAATGAATTGGATAATTTAAAGATATTTTGAATATTCCTTTGGCAGTTATTTAGGCGGGGTTTTCGACAAGGAAAGGCTAGAGAATATATTATTCCTGTAAAAATAGTATGCAATTAATCAGTTGGTTAGTGATTATTTTTTGGTTGACTGTTGACAAAGTCAAAAAATGATTAGATATTTGTGGCACACAAAACAAAGGTGATACCTTTTCGGGGTGTAGCGTAGCCCGGTATCGCGCCACATTTGGGATGTGGAGGTCGTAGGTTCGAATCCTGCCACCCCGACTTAAAGAGGGTGTCCGAAAAGTCGAGACACCCTTTTTTGTTGTGTTTTTTTCTCTAAAATAGGTATCTTAGAGTTGCAACAAAAAACCAACAATGGCTAAGGTAGTATTTAAACATCAGACAGGCAACACCCCTGAACTTTTTCCCATCAACATTTTTGATAAGATTGCTGATAGCCATCCGGTTAGACTGGTTGACATCGTGGTTAATTCACTGGATATAAGTAACATAATAAAACTGTATAAAGGTGGAGGTACATCGGCATACCATCCCCGTATGATGGTCAAGGTTCTGTTTTACAGCTATCTTTCCAATGTTTATTCCTGTCGCAAGATTGCCCGGGCTCTGACCGAGAACATCCATTTTATGTACATATCGGGCAATTCCACGCCGGATTTCCGAACGATAAACGATTTTCGAGGAAAGATCCTCAAAGACCACATCCACAAACTGTTTTCGGAAGTCGTAAAAATGCTGGTTGAAATGGGATACGTGAGCCTTGATGTGCAATACATCGACGGTACAAAGATAGAGGCGAAGTCCAACCGCTACACCTTTGTCTGGCGTGGTTCGGTAGAGAAATATAAGGAAAAACTGGAGGTAAAGATAAACACGATCCTCTCGGATATCGAAAGCAGTATACAGGCTGACAATCAAGATGTGAACAAAGAGGAACTGCCCAGAAAAATCAATTCGGATGAACTTCGCGAAAAGCTATCCGTATTGAACAAAAAGCTGAAAGATGCCACTAAAAGGCAATTGAAAGAACTTCAAAAACTTCAGGACGAACATCTTCCGAAGCTTTCCAAATACGAGGAAGATCTGGCAATCCTGGGCAAACGTAACTCCTACAGCAAAACAGATAAAGAGGCGACCTTTATGCGGTTAAAGGATGACCATATGCAGAATGGGCAGCTGAAACCAGCCTACAACACGCAGATTTCCACGGAGAACCAGTTTATTACCCACGTTTCCATCCACCAGAGTCCCGGCGATACGACAACGTTGGAATCTCATTTAGACAGTTTTGAACAATCGTATCAAAAACAGAGCAAAGAGATCGTGGCAGATGCGGGTTACGGCAGTGAAGAGAACTACGAGATGCTTGAGCAAAAAGAAGTTACGGCCTATGTGAAGTACAGTTATTTCCATAAAGAGCAGAAACGCAAAACAAAGAACAATCCATTTCTGGTGCAGAACCTGTTCTACAATGTCCAGGAAGACTTTTATGTCTGTCCGATGGGCCAGCGTATGGAAAATATCGGCACAGCAAAGCGAACATCAAGCAATGGCTATGAGTCGCAAGTTTCTCGTTACCAGGCAAAAAGATGTGAGGGCTGTCCACTACGAAGTTTATGTCATAAGGCAAAAGATAATCGGCAGATTGAAGTCAACCATCGGCTTAATGAATTGAAAAACAATGCCAAAGAGCTTTTGATGAGCGAAAAAGGCTTGGAACACAGAAGCAAACGGCCGATAGAGGTCGAGGCGGTATTCGGTCAGCTCAAAAGCAATAATAAGTTCAGCAGATTTACATTTACAGGAAAGGAAAAGGTAGAATTGGAATTCTTGTTGATGGCACTCGGCCATAATTTCAGAAAAATGGTGGCCTAATGGGGCTTTTTGAAAAAAAACTGTCTCCCAAAAATCAGCCATAAAAGAAACTGTATGCTCGGAAATTCATGTCTAACACCTGTTAAGATCACAAATTTCAGAAAAACCATTTTTCCAAGTCGACACGAAAAATTAGTCCCATAAAAAAAGCTGCCCTTGTCGGACAGCTTCTTTTTTGTTTTGTCTATTATTCGTCTCGTAAACTATTTACAGGATTGGCTATCGCTATTCGGATGGCTTGCCATCCTACCGTAATCAGAGCGATCGCTATCGTCACAGTTCCCGCGAGCAAAAAGAGCCACCATGGAATAGTAATGCGGTAAGCAAAGTCCTCCAGCCATTTATTCATGATCAGCCAGGCAGTTGGTGCCGCGATAAGTAAAGCAATTAGTACGGGTTTCAGAAAATCTTTTGACAACAATGCTGTAACGCCGGATACCGAGGCGCCAAGCACCTTACGTATTCCAATCTCTTTATTTCTTTTGGTAGCCGTAAATGAAGCTAGGCCGTATAGGCCGAGACAGGCTATAAATATGGCTAATCCCGCAAAAAGACTAAGAATGCGCTGTTGCCTGAGGTCGGTTTTGTAGAGGGTGTCAAACTTTTGGTCCAAAAAGCTATATTCAAAAGGGTATAAGGGAGCTGATTTAGCCAATGCCTTTTTAATAGTATTTAGCGCCGCAGGGAAATCCTTTGTGTTCAATCTCAGAAGCGCTACCCTTAGGTCATCGGAAGGAGAAATCACGAGTGCATCCATGTTTTCTTTTAGGGATAGAAAGTTGAAGTCGTCCACTACGCCGATGATTGTTCGTGGAGATTGGTCACGGATCGTATTTTTTATCCATTTTCCAACGGCCTGTTCTGGAGTATATCCGAGCATTGATGCTGCAGTACGATTAACTAATACGGCGCTAGCGGAGTCTGTTGGATATTGCGCCGAGAAGTTACGGCCGGCAATTATTTTGAGTTTTAAGGTGCTTACGTAATCAAAATCAGTGAATTCAGTTCTGGATTTCCACTTCTCACCGATTTTTCTCTCTACTTCAAATGTGTGGCTATCGAAAAAGCCGCCTGGTTCGCCAGACATAAAGGAGACCGATGCAATGTCGCTGCTCGCGGATAGTTCATTTTTGAATGTACGTAGGTTGTTATATAGTTCTTCATTGTCAATAGGGATAACGACGGTCTGTTGGTCGTCGTATCCAAGCCCCATTTCTTTTACATATTTCATCTGCTTGGTAATAATCATTGTACCTATGATAAGCAGAATGGAGATGCTGAACTGCACCACAACTAACGTATGGCGAAACAGCGTTCCTCCTTTACCTATGCGTAATTTCCCTTTTAATGCTTGTGTAGGGGAAAAGGTCGAAAGGTATAATGCAGGATAGCTGCCTGCTAATAAGCCTACAATAACGATAAGCGCCAGTAGAAAAATATAGATGGGCCACCAATTCCAGGGAACTGTCAGCGTGTATCCCAAGAGCTGATTGTATATGGGCATTAATAGTTGTAGCAGGCAGATGGCGAGCAAACAGGATATTGCAGTTAGTAAAATAGACTCTCCGATAAACTGTCCCATTAATTGAATACGTTGTGCTCCGAGCACCTTCCGTAAGCCGACTTCTTTTGATCGGTCAACCGCACGTATCGTTGAAAGATTCATGAAGTTGATGCAGGCGATAACCAATATGAGTATGGCGATCGATAAAAAGATGTAAATGACTTTTTTGTCACCATGTTTTGCACTGTCAAATGCGCTGTGTGGCTCAAGATATACGTCTTTCAGCGGGGTGAGCGCTAGATCAAAATGAATTCCCATATTTGTGGAAACCGCTTTCATATGCCTGTCCATAAAAGAGGGGAGTTGATTTTCAAGTTTTTGGGCGTTTTTATTTTCGTTGAGTAGGATATAAGTAAATAAGTTGTTGTTTTCCCATGCTTTGAACGGTTCGGTATTGATATAGTTGGATAATGGAATGACCAAATCAAAATCTAAGTGAGAGTTGACCGGAAGATCTTTTGCAATCCCTGTAACGGTGAGTTGTTTGCTTTTATCCAACTGGAGTATTTTGCCAATTGGATTGTCATTTCCAAAATATTTTCTCGCTGTTTTTTCTGTTAATACTACACTTGTTGGGTTTTTCAAAACAGTCGTTGGATTTCCTTTGAGCAGGGGAAAGCTAAAGAGTTCAAAGAAATCAGCATCAGCAATAAAGAGTTTTTTTTCATTGAACGTAATGCTATCAAAAGCGAATAGTCCATTGGCGGGCATGACTCGTACAGCCTTTTTGATTTCATCCGGATAATCGGTTAATAGGGCAGGAGCATATGGGGCAGATAAATAAGGTGCACGATCTTTGCTATTGTCGAAACCGCGCATGAGGCGATAAATGCGGTCACCCTGGCTGTGAAATTTGTCAAAACTAAACTGATTGGCAATAAATAGGAATATCATAGCACAGACCGTGATCCCTATCGTTAAACCAAGAATATTGATAAAGGAGAAGACCTTGTTTTTCATCAGGTTCCGCCATGCGATTTGTAAATAATTCTTTATCATACTTTTCGTTATATGTGTTCATTTTGATCTTCTGATAATCAATAGCTTTGAATAATATTTTAATCTACAGACTCTTAAAAATATTAATTTCGGTCAGTTTCAAAAGAACTGCCAAATCAATAAATATCTAGTAGTGAATGAATTACATTTTTTTTTAATGATTTAAGTGTTTGGATATGAACACCTGATGTTCATATCCGAACATGTTAGGTGCTGAAATAAAAGCGAGTTATCGGAGACGTGCTGTAAATGGAAAAGACGGTTGTGAGTAAGAATATGTCGCAATGAAACAACAGGTTAGTTTTATTTTGTGCATTTCATTTGCAAATAAATTGTAATAAGCGTATATTTGTGCACACAAAACAAAGGTGATACCTTTTCGGGGTGTAGCGTAGCCCGGTATCGCGCCACATTTGGGATGTGGAGGTCGTAGGTTCGAATCCTGCCACCCCGACTGCAAAAAGCTCTAACGAAAGTTAGGGCTTTTTTTGTTTCGGGACAGGGTGAAGATCTCGGGTCTTTAAGATACGCTATTGCTCAATCTTTAGAACATTTAACCGGTCCTGCCGTTTAAGCTACCACTATTTTAATCGTTTGCTTGTGTATTTATTCTACAAGTTAGGGGGGTGTTATATTAGTTTTTATACCGAAATTGATTGAGGCATTAAATCTTTCATAAATTATTTTACAATAAATCAGTTTGTTAAGTGTTTTATGAAGAATATTCTTGAAAGATAGCTATATTTAATGTACTTTTGTGCCACACAAAACAAAGGTGATACCTTTTTCGGGGTGTAGCGTAGCCCGGTATCGCGCCACATTTGGGATGTGGAGGTCGTAGGTTCGAATCCTGCCACCCCGACTAAGAGAGCTCTAACGAAAGTTAGGGCTTTTTTTATATCTATTTTTAACATAATATCTTTGTAAACCCGCTGTTAAACAGTTAAATTGCTTTAAATTTACTGTCAATTCGAATATAAACATAAATAATATGAACAGAAAAGCGGCATTTCTTTTAGGAATTTTGGCCTCTTGTGCATTACCGCAAGTAACCTTTGCTACACATTCAGTTGGAGAGTCTTTCCATTATCAACAAGATGTAGAGGGTAAAGAGCTGATAGGGCGATGGGATATCGAAGTAGATGTCAACGGTACACCAGCACCATCCTGGTTAGAGGTGAAATTGTCAGGCTATAGAACGTTAGTCGGTCACTATGTGAGTACTTCTGGGAGTGCCCGACCGGTTTCTCATGTGTTTTACGAAAAAGGAAAGTTTAAGTTTTCTATCCCTCCTCAATGGGAGAGTGGAAAGATGAATTTGAGTGTGGAGGGCGAACTTGTCAATGGTGTTTTGGAAGGAACGATAACAGAGCCGGATGGCAAAACATATCGTTTTAAAGGTACACGCGCTCCAGAACTAAAGCGCACCGCTGCTGTCAAATGGGGTAAACCTATTCAACTATTCAATGGCAAGGATCTATCCGGATGGAAAGCCACAGGTAAGACAAATCAATGGTTGGTAAAAAATGGTATTTTGACCAGTCCGCAGTCCGGATCTAATTTAGTTTCTGAACAAAAATTTGAAGATTTCAAATTGCACGTCGAGTTTAAAATTCCAGCAGGGAGCAACAGTGGAGTCTACCTGAGAGGTCGTTATGAGGTTCAGATAGAGGATAGTCCCAAGGATGCCCATCCAAATGCCGTGCTTTTCGCAGGGGTATATGGCTTTTTAGCTGCTAATGAAATGGTCAATAAAGGAGCCGGACAATGGCAAACATTCGACATTACACTTATTGGCCGTCTCGTGACGGTAGTGGCAAATGGTAAGACTGTGATCTGTAATCAAGAAATCCCAGGCATAACTGGCGGTGCGTTGGATAGCAAAGAGGCAGAGCCGGGACCGATCTATTTCCAGGGGGATCACGGTCCGGTTGAATTCCGTAAGGTGATTATTACACCAGCAATTAAGTAACTGCACATCACGCTAAGGCTGCCTGAGAATAGGTAGCCTTTTTAAATTCCTATGACAACGACCACAATATCTTCATTCTGGTAGGATGTATAATAACGTTCAATAGATCCATTATCCTTGTATTCCTTCAGTTCTTCAAAAACCATTTTTTTGAGCATTCCTTTTCCCTTGCCATGAATAAACTTTATTTCGTTCATTTCCCAATAAATAGCTGCGTCTAGATTAGATCGCATAAAATCAATGGATTCCTGTAAGAGTTCCTCTGGTGAATAATCTTCCCAATCATCAAGGAAGGCATCGGTATGTAAGTCAACAATAGCTGAAGGTTTGCGCATTTCTCAATATTTTACAATGCTGCAAAAGTATAACAAAACGGCGACTTAATAGGTGAAGTCGTTTACGAAATAAATCGCTTGGGCAAATTTTTCATGCCATTTTTTGATAATAGCTGCAATTTCATATTCTTCCTCATCGGCATGGCTGAGCATCAATGATTCGATCGACTGTAGTAACTGCTTGACATCAAGAAAATAACCGTCAAAATCCCGGAATCCAGAAATTGTGTCGCGAACCAGCAGCATCACATCGTGGCGAAGTGTTATCATATCGTAGCGCGAAGAAATTCTATCCAGCAACCATTCCTTTTGGAAATTGGAATCAATATGTCTGTTGCACGCCTGATTGAAAAGTAGCTCAAATTCAACGACTTGATGCCTAAGGTCATAAATAGCTTGTTGGAGCTCTTCAAAAGTGCTGATAATTTTCTCCTGCGTCTCCATATTCTTCGATACAATTGCCATGATAATTTACTTAAAATGATATACAATTGATTTTTAGCTGTTTAAATAAAAACATGTAAGGTAAATACAAATAGGTAAGCAGAATGTTTTTAATGTTTTAATTTGTATGCGTAACTATTAGTTTTACTCTTTTTAACCTTAGTATTAGTCCAATACAGGGAAGAGAATAGGTTATTTGCTATTTTTTTACGTTATTCGCGTAAACGAAAAATAGCTTAATAAAATCAAATGAAGGAAAAGGCGATTGGAAACTACCAATTAGAAATCTGTTCAAATTCTGTAGCGTCTGCTATAGAGGCCGAAAAGGGGGGAGCAACCCGCGTAGAGTTTTGTCAAAATTTAGAAAACGGGGGAACTACACCTTCGTTTGGCCAGCTACAGTTAGTAAGAAAATTGGTTAGTATTGGTATTCATGTGCTTATCAGGCCACGTGGAGGGGACTTCCTTTATACCGAGACTGAGATTTTGGAAATGATCGCAGATATTGAAATATGTAAGCAGTTGGGGATGGATGGCGTTGTAATCGGTATGCTGAATGCAGATGGTACGGTCGATAAAGTCAATACCTTGCGGTTAGTTGAAGCTGCACGCCCCATGGATGTTACGTTCCACCGCGCCTTTGATCGCGTAGAAGATCCTTTCCGTGCGTTGGAAGACGTTATTGATATGGGGATAGATCGTATTTTGACATCCGGTTTAAGAAATTCTGCACTCGCTGGAGTTTCAATACTCAAAGAGTTGGTTCAACAAGCCAGTGGCCGTATTGTGATTATGCCTGGTGCAGGTGTCGATGCATCTAATATCGTTCACATTTTAAAAGAAACGGGTGCAGTTGCGATCCACAGTTCGGCAAAGGAGCTGCATGTTTCGGAAATGAGATTTAAGCAGGTTCAAGTCAATGGAATGGATGAAGCACAGTGGATGAGCTCAAAAGAAAAAGTCCACCAAATGGTGGACCTATTAAAAAGCCTTTAAAGTTATACTTTAAAGGCTATTAGATTCTTCTTACTTATTTAGCTTCTGAAGCTAATTGATTTAAGATAGCATCGTTTTTAACGATTTGGTTGCTAGCTTTCATTTTTGATCTAGAACCCAACTCTACGTTAGTTCCTAATTTCAAAAACTGAACTTCAACACGTGAAACAGTTTTATTTCTTCTATCTTTTCTTTTTAAACGTGTAACTCCCATTTTGATAATATTTTTATTGTTTAAAATAAAACGAGGTCGGAAGCGGATTCGAACCGCTGTAGGAGGTTTTGCAGACCTCAGCCTAGCCACTCGGCCATCCGACCCTATTTTTTTCCTTTTGAAGGTCTGCAAAAATAAAACTTATAATTGGAATTAAAAAATCTTTATGATAAAACTTTTGAGTTTTTAAGCATTGCTCTGAAAACCAAGCTTGTATTTTCAATGCATAGCCTTTAACGCATGTTTATGAAAATGTGTTTAACAATTTAAAGCGAAATTTTAGCCGCTTTACTTCAATAAAGTATCCAGCTATTTACGAAGGCTTTTTTAGATGATTATTACCAACATAGTAAGGTGGAATTTACTCCACCAATTGTCTTTTTTAAAGGACATTAGTAAGTATAGTATTTTTGATTTTTAATATTTTTTTGATTTGAAAATGAACGTATTATATATTTTGGAATAGATATTGCAAAACACGTTGTCAGAAATCTCATACAGGAAATATATGAGAATAAAAGATAAAGAACAAAGTAATTAAATTGGGAAACATGAAAAAATTATTATTATCTGCAGCAATTTTATTTGGATCAATGGGCGCATTTGCACAAGGAGGATTGGGTTATGGATTACGTGCGGGTGTAAATATTCCTAAATATTCCATGGACAATGGTAGTACAAAATCTATCACAGGATTTTTTGTGACAGGTTATTTGGATGCACCAATTTCACCAACATTTTCTATTCAGCCAGGATTATCCCTGCAAAATAAAGGTGGGAAAGAATCCATCAGCGAAGGATCAAGTGAAAATAAAGTAACTGTTATGTCTTTGGATATCCCAGTCAATTTAGTAGCTAAATTGCCTACTGGTGCGTCCGGTAATTTCTTTGTTGGCGCAGGACCATATGTCGGTTTTGGATTAAGTGGCAAAAGTAAGCAAACTCTTGCCGGTGTCACAACGGAAGATGATATTAAGTTTGGCAGTGGTTCTGGAGACGAAATGAAGCGTACCGATTTTGGTGTAAATTTCTTAGCAGGTTATCAATTAACCAACGGATTTCAGATCAATGCTGGTTATGGTTTAGGTTTGACGAACTTATCACCTAATGTTGGTTCGGCTAAAAACAGAGTTTGGTCCGTTGGTATCGGTTTCGGACTATAAGAAATATAAGTACTTAAACTTATTATGAGGAAAGAGTCCCTGCGGTTGTGGGGACTTTTTTAATGGATTAAACTTAAATCGACCTAAATTGTTATTTTTATGCAAAAGATAGCTGTATGAAAAGATTTCTTACTTTACCATTCTATGTGAAGTTGGCCAGTGTACTTATTAGTATTCTCCTGTTAGGTTATTTAGCAAAGATTGGTGATACCATCCTTGTCCCGATGATCTTGGGATTGCTATTCTCCCTGCTTTTGATACCATTGAGCAATTTTATGGAACGTAAACTACGCTTCCCAAGAACATTAGCGGGCATTTTGAGTGTGATATTATTCTTCGGAGTTTTGGGGTATGGGCTTTTTCTATTAGCTTCCCAACTCACACTTCTTAAGGAAGATTTTCCAGCATTTAAAGAGCAGATCATGGATGGTGCGAGTAAACTGCAAAGCTGGGTCAGTGAACAATTCGGCATAAGGCACAAAGAGCAGATGGAATTCATCAATAAGACGGCCTCGAAGTCCGTGGATTCTGGTACGCTATTTCTAGGAACGGCATTGGTTTCACTTTCCTCCATGTTTATATTATTTGTTTTTACTTTCCTTTATACGTTTTTTCTCCTCATCTATAGAGGACATATTGTTAAGTTTCTTCTATTTGTCAATCGTGTCGAAGACCGGCCCATTGTGGTCGATGTAGTACAGCAGGTACAGTATGTCGTCAAAAAGTATCTCATTGGTTTATTGATCCAGATGAGCTTAGTTTCGCTTTTGGTCTTTATAGTTTTATCATTGATTGGTGTCAAATATAGTTTACTTTTAGCATTAATTACAGGTGTGTTTAATGTGCTGCCCTATGTCGGTATTTTTTCCTCTATACTTATTATTTCCATTCTTACTTTCGCAACATCATCGTTGACCCATGTGGTTTTGGTCATCTTAGCGTTGATTATTGTACACATGATTGATAGTAACTTTATCGTCCCTAAAATTGTGGGTTCAAAAGTTAAAGTAAATTCATTGTTTGCGATGTTGTCTATCATTATTGGTGAGATGATTTGGGGTATTTCCGGGATGTTTTTAGCCATTCCTATTTTGGCAATAGTTAAGATTGTAATGGATCGTATTAAAGAACTTAGGCCCTGGGGATTTCTGTTAGGAGAGGAAGATAGTAAAGATGAAGTTTATAACGATATGTACGCAACATTACATAAAGAACTTCCGCCTTTGACAGATAGTGATAGCGATAAATAATAGTATTTTTATATTATTTTTGCGAACTATACGAGCTTATAGTTAACAAAAGTATTTTATGAAAAAAACGTTATTGACCACATTAGCACTTGTGGTCGTGGTAGGGCTAAAAGCCCAAATGTCTTTTGGCTTTCGTACAGCTGTCAATTTCGCAAAAGAAGTGAACTATTCAAACTATGGTAGCTCTGCCTCTCCGCCCATCAAAAGGTTGCACGTTGAAGCGTATGTAGAGTTTCCCCTAAGCAATAGGTTCAGTTTGCAACCTGGATTGGCTTTTCAGCAGACAGGAAGCAAAATGAGTACAGGTTCCCTAGGTAATGAAATTCTGATGGATGGATGGCGTAAGATACAGTATTTTGGAGTTACTTTAAATTTAACGTATTACTTTCCACTAAATAATTTTGTCCAATTTTTTCTAGCTGGGGGACCATATGCAAGTATTGCTATCTCAGGTAAAGAGAAGTTTACTGGGACTGTTGATAAAGTCAAATTTGGAGTTACGCAAAATAGCAATGAGATGAAGAAGTATGACGCTGGGTTAAATTTGTTGGCAGGATTTAAATTGGCGAATGGCATTTCGGTTAATGGTGGGTACGCATTAGGCCTTTTGGATATCAGAACGAGGGATATATCCAATACATACAACCGTATATTTTCCATAGGAGTTGGCTATCAAATCTAGTTGTGGTAAGTCATAAATGAGTTTTCCTCGCTTGTGTCTTATACTTTACCGATACTTCAGGTACTGTGATTGGATTAAAAAAGAGAATGCTTTTCTTACGAAGCGCACTTTTTTGTCATTGAATGAAATCAATCGCACATTGTTTCTACTTCAAGGCCTAATGTTAGCTCAGGGTCCGGTATTGCCTTAAATAATTGGGGTTTGCCGAAGTGATCTTCAACATTCTTTTGTAAGCACACAAGTAGAATGTCTTATATGTATTTTTGTTAACATGTGGTATACCTATTATCTAATTTTTTTTTAAGATTATCTTGCAAAGATTACTATTTTATTGTATTTAATTAAATTATGTTGTATTTTTGTTCATTATTTAATTTGTTTTTAATGAAAAAGAAAATTACTATCAATCGCTGCAGCATTGTGTTTTATTGCTGGAGCCAAAGCACAGACTTCTTATGGTCTTAAGGCTGGTGTTAACTTTGCTAAATATAAGATAAGCGGAGGTAATACGACCTATACTTCAGATGCTAATACATCATTTTACATTACAGGATATGCAGATATACCTTTCGCGCCGAGCTTTAGTGTACAGCCTGGGCTTTCACTTCAAGGTAAGGGAGGAAAGGTTTCTGCTGGTGAGTTTGGTTTGGATGAGGATGCTAAAGATAATCTGATGTATATTGAGGTTCCTGTAAATTTAGTATATTATGTTCCTACCGGAGATGCTGGAAAGGTGTTTTTGGGTGCAGGTCCTTATGCTGGGTTTGGGATTCATGCAAAAGCTAGTAAAGGAAATTATAGTGAAAGCGGAAGTTTTGGCGATGCCGGTATAAAGACCTTCGATGCTGGTTTAAATTTATTGGCTGGTTACAAACTAACAAATGGTTTCTTGATCAATGCTGGTTATGGACTAGGATTAACAAATATGTATAAAGATATCGAAGGGGTCACTTCTAAAAACCGCGTATTCTCAGTAGGTGTTGGATACCAGTTCTAATCAAAAAAATATAAACAACAAAAAAGGGCTTTTCGCAAGAAAAGCCCTTTTTTGTTCAGTGATTGAAATCTATCACACTTTGATTTCTACTTCAACACCTGAAGGCAATTCAAGTTTCATCAATGCGTCAACAGTTTTAGCGTTTGATGAATAGATATCCAACAATCTTTTGTAAGCACACAATTGGAATTGCTCACGTGCTTTTTTGTTAACGTGTGGTGAACGTAATACCGTATAGATTTTTTTCTCAGTAGGCAATGGAATAGGACCACTAACAACTGCACCTGTAGGTTTTACTGTTTTTACGATTTTTTCAGCTGATTTGTCAACCAAATTGTAATCGTAAGATTTCAATTTAATTCTGATTCTTTGGCTCATTTTTATTTATTTAAAATGACTGCTAATTAGAGCTATTCACAACTAGCAATCGGTGTTTATTTAATATTTCATTAAAGAACAAAGACAAATTACAACAGTACTTCATCTTTGTTCCTCTATCTATGTTCTATATTATTCTACAGAACCTTTGATTTTACCTTTTGATTTTGCAATCACCTCTTCAGCAACGTTACGAGGAGCTTCTTCAAAGTGATCAAATTCCATTGTAGATGTTGCACGGCCTGAAGTGATTGTACGTAATTGTGTTACGTAACCGAACATCTCAGAAAGTGGAACTAATGCTTTGATTACTTGTGCACCGTTACGTGAATCCAAACCTTGCATTTGACCACGACGACGGTTTAAGTCACCCATTACATCACCCATGTTTTCTTCTGGTGTTAAAACCTCTATTTTCATAATTGGTTCCATTAACACTGGAGAACATTTAGGCAATCCTTCACGGTATGCTTGACGAGCAGCTAATTCGAAAGACAATGAATCTGAATCGACAGCGTGGAATGAACCATCAATCAAACGAACTTTCATTCCTGATAATGGGAATCCTGCTAACACACCATTTTTCATTGAAGTTTCAAATCCTTTTTGAACTGAAGGGATAAATTCTTTAGGAATTTTACCACCAACAATTTCATTAACGAATTGAAGAGGTGATTTTGTTAAATCGAAATCTTCGTCCGCTGGAGAAATAACAACTTTGATATCCGCGAATTTACCACGACCACCTGATTGTTTTTTGAATACCTCACGGTGCTCAGTAGTACCTGTGATTGACTCTTTGTATGATACTTGAGGAGCACCTTGGTTAACCTCAACTTTAAATTCACGTTTCAAACGGTCGATCAAAATCTCTAAGTGAAGCTCACCCATACCAGAGATTACTGTTTGACCAGTTTCTTCGTCAGTTTTTACAACGAACGTAGGATCCTCTTCAGCCAATTTACCAAGACCAATACCTAATCTATCTACGTCAGCTTGAGTTTTAGGCTCAATCGCCAAACCAATTACAGGCTCAGGGAAAGTCATAGACTCTAATACGATAGGGGCTTTTTCGTCACAAAGTGTATCACCAGTTTTGATGTCTTTGAAACCTACAACAGCGCCGATATCACCTGCCTCGATGAAAGGGATAGGGTTTTGTTTGTTCGCATGCATTTGGAAGATACGAGAGATACGCTCTTTGTTTCCTGAACGAGTGTTCAATACATAAGAACCAGCATCTAACTTACCAGAGTAAGCACGGATAAAACATAGACGACCTACAAATGGGTCAGTCGCAATTTTAAAACCTAAAGCTGCGAAAGGCTCGTTTACAGATGGTTTACGTGTGATTTCTTCACCAGTATCAGGATTAGTACCTTTTACAGCCTCGATATCAAGAGGTGAAGGCAACAATTCCATTACTAGATCCAACATGGTTTGAACACCTTTGTTTTTGAAAGATGAACCACATACCATAGGAACGATTGCATTATCCAATACCGCTTTACGTAAAGCATCTAAGATTTCACGCTCAGTCAATGAATTTGGATCTTCGAAGAATTTCTCCATCAAAGTCTCATCATAACCAGCTACTGCTTCTAATAATTTCTCACGGTATTCAGCAACCTCGTCCACCATGTCTGCTGGAATTGGAACTTCTGTAAAAGTCATTCCTTTATCATGCTCATTCCATACGATACCACGGTTGTTAATTAAATCAACAACACCAGTGAACGTATCTTCAGCACCGATAGGTAATTGTAATGCTACAGCATCAGAGCCTAGCATTGATTTTACTTGACCAACAACTTTTAAGAAGTCAGCACCTGAACGGTCCATTTTATTAACGAAACCGATGCGAGGTACTTTGTAATTATCAGCCAATCTCCAGTTAGTCTCTGATTGAGGCTCAACACCATCAACCGCAGAGAATAAGAATACTAATCCGTCTAATACACGTAATGAACGATTTACCTCAACCGTGAAATCCACGTGTCCAGGAGTATCGATTACGTTTACTTGGTATTTATTACCACGGTATTGCCAGAAAACTGTCGTAGCAGCAGAAGTAATTGTGATACCACGCTCAGCCTCTTGCTCCATCCAGTCCATTGTTGAAGCACCTTCGTGAACCTCACCCAATTTATGGTTTACACCTGAGTAGTAAAGGATACGCTCAGTTGTTGTAGTTTTACCAGCATCGATGTGGGCAGCGATACCGATATTTCTAGTGAATTTTAAATCTCTTGCCATAATATTTTTAAGCAGCGGACCTTAATGGTCTTATGTGTTTAAATGTAATGTTAAATAAGTACACCGACCTTGATAAAAGATTATATTTATCGGAGGTCGGTGTAATCATATTTTTTTGAATGTCTTCAAAATTAGAATCTGAAGTGTGAGAACGCTTTGTTAGCTTCCGCCATTTTGTGCGTATCTTCTTTCTTCTTAACAGCAGCACCTTCACCTTTAGAAGCTGAAATGATTTCTCCTGCTAATTTCTCGAACATTGTTTTTTCACCACGTTTGCGAGCGTATGAAATTAACCATTTCATACCTAAAGCGATTTTACGGTCTGGACGAACCTCCATAGGAACTTGGAAGTTTGCACCACCCACACGACGTGATTTAACTTCAACAGCAGGCATAACGTTGTTTAAAGCTTTTTTCCAAGCTTCTAAACCGCTTTCTTGTGTTTTTTGTTCTACTAATTCTACTGCATCGTAAAAAATAGAATAAGCGATAGATTTTTTACCATCTACCATCATATTGTTTACGAAACGTGTTACCTGAACGTCGTTAAACTTTGGATCAGGTAAAATGATTCTCTTTTTCGGTTTTGATTTTCTCATTTTTCTTTCCTCCGTTTAATTATTTCTTTTTACCTTTTGCTGGAGCTGCAGCTGCTTGTCCTGGTTTAGGACGCTTAGTTCCGTATTTTGAACGACGTTGGTTACGACCTGCTACACCTGAAGTATCTAATGCACCACGGATGATGTGGTAACGCACACCTGGTAAATCCTTAACACGACCACCGCGGATCAAAACGATCGAGTGCTCTTGTAAGTTGTGACCTTCTCCAGGGATGTAAGCGTTGACCTCTTTACCGTTTGTTAAACGTACACGAGCTACTTTACGCATTGCTGAGTTTGGTTTTTTAGGGGTAGTAGTATATACACGTGTACATACACCTCTTCGCTGTGGACATGAGTCCAACGCTGGTGACTTACTCTTATCAACCAGAGCTACTCTACCTTTTCTAACTAATTGTTGAATAGTAGGCATTTACCTGTTTTTGTTTATAAATTTTGTACCTAAATTATTTTAAGTTCGCAAAGATACTGATTCCCTTTTGAATATGAAATAGTTACTATATAATATTTAGATTATTTTTTCGAAATAGGACCTCTAATTCGTCATTACGCTGTCCTATCCCAATGCGAACCTCTTTTGTCCTGAAATATAGACAGTCATATGCTAGTAATTGGTATATCCTGAATCAACAATAATTTTGGAATAATAGCTGCTGCGGATCTGTTTCCCTTGGTATTACCCTTAATAACAGTCTTTTGCCTGAAATTATTTTTCTACTTGTTTCCAAGTATATTGTGTAGTCTGCATGTTTTTGCGTGCTGTTTGGCAAAGCATTTGATAAACACGGATAAAATTATTTAGTACAAACAGATAAAGTATTCAAGTTATGAAAATGAAAATGAAATTAATGTATGCGGTTGTATTGGCCCTGGTGACCTTTGCTTTTGTTGGATGTTCGAAAGATGATGATAATACTATGCCATCGGAGAATAAAGGGGCTCTTAAGGTTACAGTAACAACTTCTTCATCTTTCACTGTTGACGGAGGAGATGTGTCCGTATCTTGTGGGTCTGCGGGAAGCGATGCAAAGCCACAAACGTGGACCGTAAATGGGACTGCTGGAACAACAGGTCAAGTATTGTATTCGGTTGAAAAAGAATATTTTCAAGGAGGTAAAACTGCTATTTTGGAGTCCCCTGCTAATTATTTGACTGCTAGTGTAAATATTTCTGCATTCACAATTAAGCAACCGTTCACACTTACCTACAAAGTTGAGCAGGGAGGGAAAGTAATTGTGGAGAAATCTCAAGAAATCAAGTCTGGTGTAACTCCTGTATCAGTCTCATTATCATATTAATATTTAGTTTTTCTGAGATGTCTCTATAAAAAAATAGGATCTTTGTTTTTTATAATACAAGTGCTGGATTTCTATTACCCTTTTGATGTCTACTATATGTTAAGTTGGTCAAACTACAGCATGAAAAATAGAAAATAAGAAAAGGGTGTTAATTTTCAAAATTAACACTCTTTTCTTTTATTAACTTAACAACGTAAAATCAATCTGCCTTTTATCCAGATCGACTTTCTTCACGCGGATCTGAACCTCATCACCTAATTGGAATTTCTTTTTCTTCCGTTGTCCAATGATTGCATAGTTTTTCTCGTCAAGCACGTAAAAGTCATCGGTAATATCACGCAAGCGCACCATACCTTCACATTTATTCTCCTCAATCTCTACATACATACCCCATTCGGTCACGCCCGATACAATACCGGTATATTCGGTGCCAATCTGATCCTGCAAGTATTCTGCTTGTTTGTACTTGATCGATGCACGCTCGGCCTCAGCGGCTTTTTTCTCCATTTGCGAAGAATGTTCCGCCATTTTCTCGTAATGCTCTGCATTGATCTTCGTGCCGCCATCCAGATAAAACTGTAAAAGACGGTGTACCATCACATCCGGATAGCGGCGGATAGGAGAGGTGAAGTGTGTATAATAATCGAATGCCAATCCATAGTGGCTTGTTTTCTTCGTCGTATAGATTGCTTTGGCCATCGAGCGCACAGCCAATGAAGTCAGCATATTCTGCTCTTTGCTACCTTCGATCTTGGTCATTAGTGCATTCAAAGATTTGGCCGTTTCCTTATCTGTTTTGATGGTCAATTTATGGCCAAACCGCGCAGCAAATTGAGAGAAGGTAGTGAGTGTTTCTGGATTAGGTACATCGTGAAAACGGTAAACAAACGTAAGCTTGTTTTTTCCGCGCCCTTGTTTACCGATAAACTCAGCAACCTTACGATTGGCCAATAACATAAAATCTTCAATCAGTTTATGGGCATCTTTACGGACTTTGGTGTATACCCCCGTAGGTTTGCCATTTTCATCCAACGTGAATTTTACTTCTTCACTTTCAAAGGCTATTGCTCCATTTTTAAACTTCCGCTCCCGAAGAATATAAGCAAGTTCATTCAATTTCAAAATCTCCTCGCTGAAATCACCCGATCTCGTCTCGATCACCTCCTGCGCCTCTTCATAGCTAAACCGTCTATCCGAGTGAATCACTGTGCGTCCAAACCATTGATCGTGTACATTAGCTTTCTCATCCAGTTCGAAAACTGCTGAAAAACACAGCTTATCTTCATGTGGACGTAACGAACATACACCATTGGAAAGGCGCTCTGGAAGCATAGGGATAACGCGGTCTACCAAATAAACCGATGTGCCGCGACTGAAGGCTTCTTTATCTAATTCTGTATCAGGCACCACAAAATGGGAAACATCAGCAATATGAACACCAATCTCATAATTGCCATTCTCCAGTTTCTGAAATGAAATTGCATCATCGAAATCTTTTGCATCTGCGGGGTCAATGGTAAAGGTCGTCACGTTTCTAAAGTCACGTCTTTTTGCAATTTCCTCGTTGCTTATTTCTTCCGAAATCGTATTGGCTTCGGCTTCGACTTTTTTCGGAAATTCCAATGGAAAACCAAAGTCGGCCAAAATCGCATTCATCTCGGTATTGTTTTCTCCTTTGGTACCCAAAACGTGTTTTACCGTCCCCACAGGATTTTTACTTCCACTCGGCCAGTCAATAATCGAAACCACTACTTTTTCTTTATCCTTGGCACCATTCAGGTTATCCAAGGGAATGAAGATGTCGTGTAGCATTTTGCGGTCGTCTGCAATAAAAAATGCAAAATTATTGGAGATACTGATGATTCCCGTAAAATCGGTCTTGGCCCTTTGCAGGATTTCAACCACTTCACCTTCTTTTTTACGGCCGCCTTTTCGTTTTTCAAAAGTATGTACCTTAACGATATCGCCGTGTAGCGCCTGCCTCAGCTTACGTGGGGCAATATAAATGTCATTTTCAAATTCGTCGTCAGGAATGACATAGGCAGAACCATCGGCAGTCATATCGACCTTCCCTGTGACATAAACTTTGAGTTGCTTCAAACTAAACTTGCCTCGCTCGACCTCAACAAAAAGTCCATTTCTAACATTATCATGTAAGATATCGGCAATAGCGACTTTGGAATCGTTATCCGTAAGGTTCAATTTTGAAGACACTTGTTTATAGTTGAGCGGCTTGTTATCTGATTTTTCGAAAATATCGACGATCAGTTGTGTCAAGACCTCTTTATATGGATTATCTTTTTTTGTTTTCATCCAATTTTTTTTCTTAATTATTATTTATTCAGTTGTATCGATCCTATACAGCCTTCGGCTTTCCGCTAACTGACTGCGCGGTAATGGATCGCGCAAAGCCAGTCCTTGGAACGCAACATGAGGGTGTCGGATAGCAAGATCGATGTTACTACAAGGTACAAAAAAAACAGCAGTTGGCACGACAATAACGAGCTAGACGGAGCATCTTCCGATAGCTGATGTATAGACACTTGAACCGACAAATAGTTTTAGATTCGTATAGCCTGATTTATTTTTTGCAATGATTGCACACGCCAAGCGCATTTACCGCTATGGCTTCGAGACTAAAGCCTTCAGGTATAGATACCTTCGGTAAAGTCATGTCTTCCAGACAGTATACAGAATTGCATACCCGGCAAATAAAATGTACGTGTTGGTCATGGTGATCATGTTCTGAACAGTTTGTCGAACACATGGCATAAGTGGCCGTACCATGTAGGTCAAAGATTTTATGGATAATCCCTTTCTCTTCAAAACTGGCCAAAACGCGGTATAATGTGACACGGTCAATATCCTTGCCCAGTAATTTTTCCAGTTCCGGCTGAGAGATAGCCGAATCTTTCCGGGAGATAATTTCAAGTACCTTCAGCCGTGGCTGGGTAACTTTTAAACTATTTCGTTTGAGAATTTCTGGATATACAGTGTTGGAATCTTCCATGGATTTTCTTCGTTAAGCCTTAGATCAAATACAAACTAAGAGAAATTTATGGTCATTTACAAGTTTTAAAAACTGTCCGACGAATTTATTCATCACATTTTTCCCCTTTTACCCTTCGCTAGATGAAACAAAAATAAATCTTTTTCACTAGTCAGCAGAAGCATTAATAAGACAAAAATACGGAATCTGATAAAATAAAGAAAACCGACAAGTTTAAGATTCGTGTCATCTTACTTATCGGTTTTAACGCTATATGGAACTATAGATACCTTATTTTCCTGCAGCTTTAGCGTGATCAGCTAAGAATGTTGCCAAACCGCTATCTGTCAATGGGTGTTTCAATAGGGAAAGGATCGCCGACAATGGACCTGTCATCACATCAGCGCCAATTTTAGCACATCCTAGAATGTGCGCACTGTGACGTACAGAAGCCGCTAATATTTGCGTTGGATAGTTGTAGTTATCGTAGATCAAACGGATATCTTCAATCAGCGCCAATCCATCTGTAGAGATATCATCCAAACGACCAATGAAAGGAGATACATAGGTTGCACCAGCTTTAGCAGCCAATAACGCCTGACCCGCTGTGAACACTAATGTACAATTTGTTTTAATGCCCTTTTTGCTGAAATATTTAATTGCTTTTACGCCATCTTTGATCATAGGAACTTTAACAACAATCTTATTATCAAGAGCTGCCAACGCTTCTCCTTCTTTGATCATTTCCTCATAAGTAGTAGAAATAACTTCTGCACTTACGTCGCCATCAACGATCGCACAGATCGCTTTATAATGGTTGATTACGTTTTCATCACCGCTAATACCTTCTTTAGCCATTAAACTCGGATTGGTCGTTACACCGTCTAATACGCCTAAATCTTGAGCTTCTTTGATTTGTTCTAGGTTCGCTGTGTCAATAAAAAATTTCATTGTGTATTGTGTTGAATGATAATTATTTGATTATTCTATTGTTGAAAATAACAGTACAAAGTTATCGATTATATTCCACTATTGAAGCATCGATTTTCACCTATTGCATCATAATCTTTGCAAAAAAAGAATCTCTTCGGCTAATTTTTTGTTATACTTTATTATAGTATTATCTTTAACGTATGCAGGTTTTCCGTTCGCTCCAATATAGAAATTTTCGTTTACATGTTATTGGACAGGCAATTTCCCTGATGGGAACATGGATGCAGCGTATAGCTATCAGCTGGTTGGTCTATGAAATCACGGGCTCTGTATTCTGGCTCGGTTTTGTTCAGTTCATCTCCTTATTGCCTTCGCTCATCCTTTCGCCATTTATTGGAAGTTTTGTTGATAAGCACAAAAAGTATAAATTGGTTTTGATGACCCAAATTGGTCTCATGATCCAGGCGGGTATTTTGACTCTGGTGGTGTATCTGAAGTGGGAGAGTGTGCTATGGCTTTCCGCATTGGGACTTATACAAGGGATTATTAACTCCTTTGACGTTTTGGGACGACAGTCCCTGATGATGCATTTGATTGGAGATCGTAAAGATCTGCCGAATGCCATCGCCCTGAACTCAACGATTTTCAATGGCGCACGCATGGTGGGCCCTGCAATAGGGGGGATTTTATTAAGTACTTACGGCGAACTCGCCTGCTTTGCACTTAACTTTATTAGTTTTGTTCCTGTCATTATTACGCTATTGATGATGCGGGTCGACGAAACTCATGCTCAGCTTAGCAAGGGGAGCAATTGGGAAGGCTTGGTCGAAGGTTTTCGCTATCTCAAACGGTCACCACATATCTCTTCGCTGATTATCATCATGACCTTTTCCAGCCTGATTGTCATTCCCTACACGTCGTTGCTACCGGCCATAGCCAAAGAAATGTTTCACGGTGATGAACGCACCTTTTCCTGGTTCGAAAGTGCAGCTGGATTGGGAGCGATGATTGGTGCATTTAATATGGCACGTTTAAAATCTGGAACCAATTTGCGGTATCAGGTGATGGGCGCAGCGGCACTGATGGGGATCGCATTATTATTTTTGGCGCATTCAAGCTTGCTTCAGATGGCACTCGTCTATGTCATGTTGGTATCTTTTGCCATGATGATGCAAACGTCAAGTATCAATACCTATATTCAGACCCACGCCATACCGATTTATCGTGCCCGCGCGATCTCCTATTACGTGATGGCCTTTCAGGGGATTTTCCCGATCGGCACATTGATGATCGGTTCTCTGGCCAGCTATTGTGGCCTGAGAATAACATTATATGCGATGGGCGGGCTAGGTATTATGATAGCAGTCGTTTATTACGGTTATCTCCGATTCCACATCCAAAAACGTTTATTTAAGTTTTAGTTTTCGGGTGCGCAATTTTAGCGTGCGCTTGGCATAATCGATGACAGCACCATAGTCTGCAAAAATATCTCCACCCAATACGCCAATCACAGGATCTAGATGCATTTGTTCGTAGGCATAATTAATGGAACTTAAGTCCAATACCGCAGTATGTAGTTTGTTGATCTCCCATTCGCCAATTTTCAGGCTCGGAATTGCCAGGTTAAAGCTTTCCATTGAATTGGTACCAAGTCCTGTTGATAGTGTTTCAGATGGTTCAAGCTCCAATTGATCCTCTAAAAGATGGCCCAATTGTGTTTTATCAAATACAGTTTTAGAAGCACCTGTATCAATCACCATCTTGAATGAACGGCTATAGATTTCTACATCAACTAAAATGTGCGTGCCTTGGCCTTGTAAATCCAATAATTGAAATGGTACTGTTGTCATACCACCAAACATAGCCAAAAAATCCTTTAAAAAAGAAACTTTGCGCCGCTGGAAGCTTAAAATTGAGCTTGATGCTGCATGGTGTATCTGCACTTTCCCGCTTTTCAACGTTTTCAGGTGGGGAAGCAGGTTTACTAAAAGGAGCAAAGACAATACAGAAAAGATAAAATAGATCCTGAAGGAGAGGGGGCAGAAAGAAATAGGCTGTTATTCGCGTACAACAGCCTATTGTTTTGTCGCCTATAAGGCTTTTATTTCTTTTAATACATTATTCATATTACGGACTGCTTCCGCACTTTTGCGGAATTTTTCTTCGTCCTCTTCATCCAGATGAAGTGGTACGATCCGATCCCATCCTTTTTTATTGATGATAACGGGTACGCCAAGCGTAATATCTTCTTGGCCAAATTCACCTTCCAAATAAACGGAAGCAGTAAATAATTTCCCTTGATCACGGACAATGCTTTCAACTACTGCAGCAGTTGCCGCGCCAGGAGCATACCATGCGGATGTTCCGATTAGGCTGGTTAATGTAGCTCCTCCAACCATGGTTTTGTGGATTATTTCATTCTGCTCTTCCACTGTAAGAAAATCCGTCACAGGAATACTGTTCCACGTGGAGTGCTTAATAAGCGGAATCATCGTCGTATCGCCATGACCACCAATGACTATCGCATTGAGATCCGCAGCCGAAGCATTCAGTTTATCACTTAATTGATATTTAAATCGGGCCGAATCCAAGGTTCCACCCATACCGATGATCCTATTTTTTGGTAAACCACTTGACTTTAGTGCCAAATAAGTCATGGTATCCATTGGATTGGAAACGATGACAATGATAATATCAGGAGAATGCTTCACTAAGTTCTCCACAACCGACTTGACAATATTCGCGTTTGTACCGATTAATTCTTCACGTGTCATTCCAGGTTTACGTGGAATGCCCGACGTAATCACAGCAACAGTAGAACCTGCAGTTGAAAGATAGTCATTCGTTACCCCCTTGATTTTTGATTCAAAACCCAATAAGGCTGCGGTTTGTGCCATATCTTGTGCTTTGCCTTCTGCAAAACCTTCTTTAATATCCAATAATACAATCTCCTCTGCGACATTCCGACGGATTAAATTGTCCGCTGTAGTAGCTCCTACAGCTCCAGCACCAACAATAGTTACTTTCATATGTACTTTATTTGTTTATTTATGCGCTAATTATCCGACTAAGCCCAGGGTGCCTTTGGCAGCTTTATGCCATATAGAATATCCAGCCTATCCTCATCAGTGCTTGTCTCTTAATGCTGCATGGATATTTCCTGAACATTTATGTGGATCAAAAAATAATGCTTGAATTTAATCAATTATTGTCAGTAAACCAATGCCGGCCGTGGGAATAACTCGTTTTTTGACATAATAATATGCCAGGAATTCGTCCTGAGCAAAGAATACCCGATAACATCGTTCCAAGTGTATGACCTACGTAAGACGACCCGAAAAAACAACAGGCTTGAAAGTCATTCAAGCCTGTTGTTACTAGTGCGTAAGCCAGATCGGTCGCCTAGAACGGATAACCGATGGCTAAGTTGAACATCAAGTTGTCTTTACGCCATTTAGAACTTCCAAAGTCAATATCGCTAAATACCCAACGTTCACCTTTTGGGAGATAGGGAATACGGAATGGTATGGACATGTCGGTACGGACGATCAGGAAGGTGAAGTCGAAACGTAATCCCGCTCCACCACCAACTGCTAATTCATTTAAAAAATCCTTACTAAATTTGCCGCCCGGCTTGTTCACATCCTCTCGCTGCAACCAGACATTTCCCGCATCAATAAATGCTGCCCAATGCACAAACCCCGCTAATTTTGCTCTATATTCTGTATTTAGTTCCAATTTAATGTCACCGGTTTGATCCGCAAAGAAAAGTCCATTGCTTAGCTTTTCAGGAGCAACTGTTCCCGGACCAATAGCGCGGGCACCGAAAGCACGGATACTATTAGGCCCCCCCACATAATACTGTTTTAAATAGGGAAGGGAGCGGGAGTTGCCATAAGAATAACTCAAACCCAAACTTACCCGCGATGCAAGTTGTGAATTCTCCGATAACTTTAAATAATGTCGACCATCGCCACTGATCTTGATATATTGTGAAAAATAAGCATCAAACAATTTGAACGTTTTCCCTTTATTAAAATCTGCTCCTTTTATCAGTCCAAGTATGTTTCCCGACAGGTCCAAGTTGCCTTTGAAATAAAATGTATTTTTCAAATGCTGCTTCATGGTGTTTTGAAACGTAAAGTTGTAGTTTGGACCAATGGTAAACTGAGGGTCTATGGCATGTCGCAACGCAGGGATGGTATCCATTTGTTTTTGGTAGTTTTCCGAAATACCTTTAGGCTGAACATAAGTAATCTCCATTAAAGCGAGATCATGCTGTTTCTCTTCAGACTCTTGCCAGATATAGCCGTAATCCAACGCAATCGAATTTAGCGTATAAGCTTTGCGGCGATTTAAAAACTCATAGCGGCCTTTGATATAAGTCTTCGGAATAAAGCGCCTTGAGGGCGAAACTCTTCCAAAGGGAGACAATATGCGAGGAAAAGTCAAGGTCGCCTCTATACCGTAGCGGTAATAACTCGAATTAAGGTCGGCCGATCCTCCCGTCTGGGTTTCATAACCACCGAATACATTAAAGCTCAGTTGCTCAGCACCTTTAAATGCATTTCGTAAAGTCCAGTTGACATTCACCTCAGTACCGTTGTATACCGAAGCCATTTTTCCTAAAAGCTCCACCCGAAGGGACTTTTTGGGTAATGGGGTCAAGTAATAGTAGACATCCAGTGCGTTGGGTACTTCTTTGCTGTCGACAAAATTGTTCTTTACAAATTTCCAGCTATTGAGGTTTACCAAATGACTGATGGTCTGATTGTGGGCATTACGGTTGTATATATCGCCCGGATGAAAGAAGATATGGTTCGCAATAACAGGCTTCCTGTAAAGATGCTGACGGTCTATAAAATAATAGCTGCTATCGTACAGTTCTGCACTCCGTGTGGATCGCTGATAACCAGAGCTTGTTTCTGTATAGTTCGGAAAAATGTAAATTTTATTGATCTTGGATGGGATTTTCGCCTGCGCCGGTGTCTCTTTTTTAACCGTAACATACATATCCACCTTGTTATTCCGGTTCGAACTGTCTACCTGAACCAAGATGTAATCCGGGCTGAAATAATAATAGCCTTTATTTTTAAGATCATTATCGATGCGGTCACGTTCGTTTAAGATAACATCTAAACTGTAGTTCTTTCCTACCTGGAGAAGACTTTGATCAGAACTCGAACGAATATCTTTCCCTAACTGACTGTTGCTGTCAACATCAAATTTAACGGACTGTATGCGATAAATGAGATTGGGCTTGGCGGTATAATTAATCGTTGCTTTTTTGTTTTCTACTAACGTATCGGATCTTACCTCCGCATTGAAGAAACCGAAATTTTCCAGACGATTGCGCAATAGATTTTCATTATACTCTCGATTGACATCACGCAACAACACGGGTTCTTCACCAATCTTCTTGAAGAATTTTTTTATGATGTTGTTCCCGACTGAATCTCCAGCCATATTATTAAAATATAGCTTGAAAGGTATCCCCACCAGTCGTTTATTCGGTTTGGGCATTAGGGCCTCTTCGAGGCGGGTTGATATCTTTTCTTTGTTTTCCTTAGAAATGGTGTCCGACTCGACGATGACATTCCCTTTCACATATAAGCTTTCTCCTTCTTTCAGATTCTTGGTTGACGAGCAGGAGGCTATAAATGCAGCGAATGTTACTATTCCAACACTATACTTTAATCTAACCCGCATGATAACTCCTTTCCTCATCTTCATTTTTTATTGCTGTTGTTCTGATGGTATCTAAATTTGATTTTGGACCATTGCTTTTTGGTAATTTTTTGCTTGAGTCCAGTTGCTGTTTACGTTTCTCTTCTTCTCTTTCCTCCATACGTTTTCTGTATGCTGGACTATGTAGCATCAAACTGTCACGGATGACCGTGCGCACGCTATCACGATAGATTGAGTCGGTTTCCATGCGCTCCACATCGAAACGTTTTCTGAAACTTTTGCTATTCGTATCATAGTACTCTTTGAGTTTTTTTGAACTCATCCAGATTTCCTTAAATCTGTTGTAATCCATATTGATGATAAATCCAATACCTGTTTCTACATATTGGCCCTGAAGTGTAACCTGATATTGATTCTTTCGGTATACCCGTGCAAAATAACGGCCGTCTTGTGAAAGCTGATAATCCAATTGGATATCTCCGGCGATATTATTGGCAGTCTCTCCAGGCCGCGTGTTTCCTTCCACTTCAAAATTGGATCCAATAGTAATTTTTAAACGATCATTTAAGAGCATTTTCGATACACCTATATTCAGATCCGTGCGGGTTTGTCCAGCTCCTGTAGCATAATCCTCTTCTGAAGTTAAATTAAAATCCAGTTCTACTCCTGTAATAAGTTCGGAAGCCAAGCGGTTCAATTGACCACTCAGGAAGGAACTGATACTATTTCTCACAATAGCTTCGGTACCACCGCCACCCGAAAGACTCTCAAATGGATTGGTCGACATAAAGCGCCCCAACACAATAAGTGAAAAGACCTGCTTGTTGAGTTCAGACGGATTTTCACGTAGCGTAGTCAATGCATTGTTCACCTTGCTGATTACATCTTGCGAAACAACCGAGTTGTTTTCGTCCAGGTCAATATCAAAATTCAGTTGCGGCTGGAACAATTTGTCTGTAATCTTTAGTAAGACATTGAACGGAATACGTTGCTTATACAAATTGGCATTTTCTGAACCGAGTTGCGTCGCAACAAGCTCTAAAGTCGGTGCTTTCGTCGTATATGCTGCTGTGATATTCAGCTGGGCATCCAATGGATCGCCATTCCAGGTAATGGTGCTTCCTTTTCGGAACGTAAAATCTTTCTTCACAGGGCCAAAACTAAATGAATAGCTTCCCTTGTCAACGGTAAACGTCCCAGATAAAGTTATTTTGCTACTGGCATCGATACCTGCGTTCAGCTCGGCTTCACCCTGGATGTTCAGGGCATCCTGCGAACCAGCATCCAGAAGAATCTTAAATTTAGCATCCTTATCTGTTTGAAGGTTGAGGTCCACATCGATCCCCGTTAAACGGGTGACAGTCATGGAATCTAATTTGGCAAAAACATTTGCTCTTGTTGTATCCCTCTTATCAACAAATTCAACAACCCCTTTACGATCGGCCATTCCTGGATCATCGTTTGGCATGACAAAGGTAAAATCGGTATCATCTAACACTTTGATTGTACCGTCCACGATAGGTTTATCGAGATTTCCGCGAATGCGCAGATTCGAAGTAAGATACATTTTACCATAGAACATGTCATTATCGCTTTGTGTTGAATTGAGCACTTCAAAATTGTCCGTATTGACATTGAGATTAAAATCAAAATCAGTATACGTTGTCGTGGCTATGGATCCCGTCAGCTTAGCAATATTTCCCTTTTTGTCTTCTAATGCAAATTTGGGAAAAGTAATGCCTCTTTCATCCAAATGAATTGTTTCGTTTTTTGCTTTAAAGAGTGCATTCAGCATGGCAATATTAAATTGTGCATCTTTAAAATTAACATCGCCGTTAATGAGCGGTTTAGATGGTGATCCTGTTATTTTCAATTGGCCTTCAAGATTTCCTTTCGAATCTTTAAGATATCCGAGGCTAAATGCTTGCACGGTCTGCATCGAAAGCGGCGCAATATCTAAGGTAAAATCTAAGCTTGCTTCTCCCTGGGGGGGATTCACAAAATCACCATTTAAGACAACATTGTTGCCATTCTCGCTAATACTAATATTGGCATTGTACGTGTTTTCTTTCTCATTATTAACCTTAATATTGACATTCCCAACGGTATCCTGTCCAATATAAAATTTATTGATAACAAGATCCGATACAAATACAGGGCTGCTCTCCAGGCGCGATATGGTCGCCTGACCATTAATTCCACCCCCGAGATCTACGGTTTCGCTTTCGAGCATTTTACTTAATGTCTCAATCCGGAAATTCTTGAACGCAATGTTTATCGGTGAATTGAGTACACTATCCTGCGAAGATATACTAAGCTCTTGTCCCTTATTGCTTAAGATAAATTCATTGGCCTGAATCCCTGTACGTCCAAATTTGAGCACATTGTTTGGATTTATTGTCCATTTGTCGTAATTCAGCATAAGGCCATCCTGCAGTAAACTGAAAACAAATGCCCCATTATCAACACGCATATTTGCACCCAGATGATACTGCTCTTTTTCTTTCTTGTCTTTTATCCATAATCCAAAGTCTAAGTTGTTTTGAATGACTTTGCCACTGAATACCGTATTGACAAGTTCAATATTACTTACCTTGATCTTATTGATCAATGCGGAGTAATACAGTGTACTATCCAGCGTATTGATGTCAAAAGTGACGTTATTGATTTCGGTACCATTATATATTATTTTGGGAGCATCCAACTTGGCGAGAATCGTTTTAGATTGACTGTTAAACATACCGTCCAAGGTGATGTCCGACATGGCTGTTAGTTCCGGTAAAAAATCCTTTATAAACTTCGTTCTGGTCAACTGAGCCGAAAACTCTATATTCTGTGGGTCATATTTTGGTACTTCAACAGCTTTACCTGGTTGGTAGTATACCTGCAGAATGTCCTGTATGGCATTCTGCAATTCCAGAATTTTATATTTACCAACTAGATGAGCATTTAAAAAGTTTGATTTTAGAAGCAATAAATTACGGCTGGTATCGGCTTTTGCTATAAGCGAAATGCTGTCTAAAGAATAATATGCACCACTGTAAAAGATAGATGAATTGGTAATATGTGCTTCACCGTTTAAAAAATTTGCATCCGCTGAACTAAACTTTCCGACGAGTTTACCCTGGTATTTGAACTCATCATCCATCAACTTTAAATTTTTAAGATTAATGGTATCTACCTGAAGTTCAAAATCCACCTGTGGATATTTAGACTTCATATTCGCTGTTGCATTTAACTTCAATTGAATATTTGGATCAGGGCTAACCACAGCCGCTTTAATATCTCCTTTGTCTGCGGTCAGGTTCATGTCGATATTCTGATACCGGTAACCCATGGCGTCCATTCGGTTTATTTTACCATCGAAGTTGGCTACAAGCTTCTTGGGGTCAGTACCATGGCCTTTAATCTTTCCTTCAAAAGAAAGAATGCCGAGGGTACTGTCCATTTTCATGATCTTACCAATGTCGAAATCACGAATACTGACAAAGGCATCATAGGTTGTATCGCGGCCGATCATACCAACTTTACCATTAAACTTGGCCGTTCCCTTTTCTGTTACCAGCGAAAGATTGGTGTTAAAGGCATTCATACCGCCTTTAAAAGTCCCCGTAAGGCCAATCGTATTCGGTAGCTCAATACCGCTCGGAAGTATATTTTTAGAAATTAGTTTTTCGATATCCGAACGGCCTGTCGTCAATTTCTTTAAATTAAGATCCAGTGACATTTTATCCACTTCGGGGAGCCCCCTTAACCGTAGGCTCGCTATGACACGTGTATTGGACAGGGTTTGGAAATCAATTGCTGGAATATTCAGATCATTTACCTTACCCACAACACGTCCATTGATAGTAAATTTTTTGTCCATCAAGGGTTTCATCACCTGCATAGTATCCAAAAAAGGGGCAAAATAGTAAATGTCGCGCATATCGACATGACTCTTTTTGATGTTTGCATTGACGTAGAGGAGTTCCGGTTTTTTTGCAACAATATCCAATGATGGATAGGTGACTTTTACGTAATCCCGTAGGAGCGTACGTGGAGTTTCCGCATACAGATTTTTGATTTCAGCACCAGTATTTGTATACTTAAAATCTCCCTTTAATTGTTTGATCACAAAACCCGAACGATCAGAGGCTACCAGTTCTTTCAAAGATCCACTGATTGAATCGGCACTGTAGTAAAGATCACTTAAGCTGGTTTTCATACCCGGGATCTTAATGTTAAAATAATCAAAACCCTTCATCCGCGCCTGATTGTCATCGCGGTAAGCTAAACTTGTATTATTGATCTGAATATCTTTGGCCGATACAATCCAGTTTACTTTGGTCGTATCTGCTGTAGGTTTAGCTATGCTGTTTGCTTTTTTTAGGACCTTTCCAAAGAGCACACTGTTGTCCGAACCGTCGAGGCTGATTGTTTGAATATCCACAACTTCTTTGTTGAGGTCGATCTTGTTAATGTCTGCGTGAAGATTTTCGACATAAAACTTGGTGTTCAAGAGGCTGGACTGATCTTCATAACGCACTAAGATATTGGTCAAGTCCGCGATCTGTATGCCAACATCGGGAAGCAATGTGGTTGTTTGAGCCGTTTTATCCGTAATGCCAAAGTCCTCAACAGAAGGCGCTGCGCCGTCAACCATCGGCCGCCATTGTTTGATGGTAGCACTCAGACCATCTATCTTCACTTTTGGAAGATTGAAAGCCATATTTTTTGTTAGATCAAACTTCTTAATGTTGGTATTTAGGCTGTTGAGATATACGTCAGCGCTGGTCCCAATTACATCATCGGCATAGACAATATGAAATTTATCAAATTTTACTTTATCGAGGTTGAATAGGAGTGCTGAACTGCTGTCGGCAGTTGGAGTGCTTTCTTTTTGCGATGCAAATGCTTTGACAATATAATCAAAGTTGAACGAACTGTCAGGTAATGTACGGCGAATTTTCGCGGTGATACCTTCTGCTTCTATACTTTGGATTTCAACCGTATTTTTTAGCAGTTTCAGCATATTGATATCCACAGCTATCGATTTTCCAGCAACCAATGTGTCCTTGCTTTGGTCCGCTAAATAGATGTCCTGTAAAACTAGTTTCTTAGGAAAATCGATATTGATGTAGCCGATTTTAACGGGCGTACCAATCTTGCCTTCAACATATTGAGTTACTTTTCCGGCAATATAATTCTGAACCGATGGTATTCGAATTAAAAATACAATTAGAATAGCAAGCGCAATTATTACTCCAATAATCCACAAAATTGTTTTGAAAGCAACTCGGGTAAATCTGTTCAACGTGTAATTTGATTTAAGTATCTATTAATAAAAATTAAAACGGGAAAAAGTTACATCAAATAATTGACCAAACCTGTATAGTCATATAAAGTTTTTTGTTTTTTAATTTTATGTTAATAAAAACATTAAATACCTATCAATTTGTCAAAAAATAGGTATTTAATGGGAATATATGGCTATGCTGAACGAGCTCGTTTGTCTAACATTGAAGCAATTATTCAAGCAATTTTTTATATCTCCCCCAGTTTTCAAAAACTACCCATAGCCAGATAATGAAAAGTACAGCCCAAATAATCAATCCCTGCTGACTATAGAAAATCATGTTATGAGTAAAAATACCAATGAGGATCGGGAAGATGACCAATGCACCCAACGTTCTTGTCTTTGGAAAAATAAATAGTAAACCGCCAATGAGCTCGATAATTCCAATCAGTGGCATTAGCCATTTTATAGCGTTAAAAGCCTCAAATACCTTTTTCATGTCCATATCCATTGGTGGAGCTGGCATATAATGAAAAAGTTTATCCAGGCCCGCATTAATGAATAGCAAGGCAAATAGAATACAAAGTATATTTTTTAAGATTTTCATAGCAGGCAATCTGAGTTGATTAGTTTACTGTTATTGTGGTTGGTGGATCCGTACTGTTGTCTTCGTTGTCATTGTCTTCCTTTTGACTATTGCGTTCCACAGTAATGGTACACTCTGTAAGTAATGCTGCCACTGCTCCAATCGCTGCAAAAACAGGCGCTAAGATCAAGCCTATGGCCCCAACAGTCACTGGAAAGCTCATGATTTCCTTTCCATGTTTGTCCGAAATGCTAATTTTGTTCACGTTGCCCTCAGCAATAATTTCTTTGATTTTCTGCAAAAGGTTTTCACCGTTAATCTGAAATGTTTCTTTAAATCCCATAATCGTATAATTTAAGTTCGCTATTATAAAGTTATTCATTTTTTACAGAATTAGGATAAACTTTCCGGTATTGTTCCATTCGAAGTCAATTTTAAACTACACCAGACTCTCTCGCGAAACAACCATACCTTATTCATTAAGCGCTTTTTAGAAAATCCTTGAAATGAAATTTCCGATACTAAAAGGGAAATTGACGGGGGCATATCCTTAGTAAACCCTGGATACCTCCTCCAGTCTTCACACGATCATTTGTCGTATATACTTCGGTACTCGTACGGTATTTCTTCGGTTACAACCGAAGAAGCACCGTACGAGTACCGAACAAGTACCGAACAAGAACCGAACGAGCGCCGAAGAAAAGGCGAATTTTCTTTACGGGTCTTATACGGGGTCTTATACGGCTATAGCTTTACAGTTTTGTTTAAAAACGTAAAGGAAACATGAATGAACAAGCCTTATCAAGATTTGAATTCGAAGAAGAATTTAAAGAGAAATTAGTAGAGCTGGTGCTTTATAAAAATCTATCAGCAGAACAAACTGCAAAAAAGTACGGACTCCCCAATACGACGATCTTAATCAATTGGATTAACAATTATAAACGCAAATTAGAAAAGGGAGCCGTAACTTTAGTACCTATGGAAAAGCCAGGAACAAAAGACGTTACCGCTCTAAAAAAACGGATCAAGGATCTGGAGAAAGCTTTAGAAAAAGCCAATGTGCTAATTTACGGTCTTAACTTTATGATTGACCATGCTGAAAAGGAGAACAAAATTGCGATCCGAAAAAAGCGTGGTACCAAACAATAAAGCTAATCAAAGAAAAGCATGTGACAAGGATGGGAGTCGGTCCACTTTGTAAATTGTTTGGTAAAAGCCGACAAGCTTATTACGATCATATATGGCATCTTCACGACCATACTGATCAGGAAAATCTGGCTGTAGACATGGTTCGCCTTGTTCGCCGTGAACTACCTGGGTTAGGTGGTCACAAGCTTTATAAATGTCTATATACTCCTTTCCGAAGTAATGGAATAAATATTGGTAGAGACAAGTTATACAAGGTGCTCAAAAAACATAGATTATTGATAGACAGGAAAAAGAAGCGTGCGCCAGTAACCACGAATTCAAATCATTCCTATCTGAAATATCCTAACCTAATCAAAGAGTTAGCACCTACGCGTAGTAATGAATTATGGGTTTCAGATATTA
>NZ_JAVDTD010000018.1:0-128175 GCF_031455655.1 Sphingobacterium sp. 2149
TTGTAAGGTCATCCGACACTAGTGATCCACCTTAACTCTCCAAAGACCATACTCATACACTTATAAACTATTGCTTTCCAAATATTTAGTATTTTAAACTCAACGCATCTTTCAAAATATTCCTTGTTGCACCATTGATTTTTAAACAAATAATTGTACATTGTACACTAACAAGTAATCAATTATATGATGAACAATTCTCGCCGTCAATTTTTAAAGCAAGCTGGAATAGGTATTTCGGCAGCTTATCTGGTGCCCAACTTTATATCCTGTCAAAATAAAGCCGGGGCAATCAGCGACAATCCATTACAGAATATAGGCGTACAGCTTTATTCCATTCGTGATTTGATGGATAAAGACCCAAAAGGATCTTTAGAACAAATTGCCAAAATTGGGTACAAACACGTTGAGCTCTATGGGATCGACCCTACGGCTAAGCAGTTTTGGAAATTGCCCTACAAAGAGTTGAAGAAAATATTGGATGACAATGGTCTCAAAACACATTCAGGTCATTACGACATGGCCAAATACCTGAGTAAAGTACATACAGACAAAGAGGACATAGCTGTTTATTTTGATGCAGCAAAAGAACTTGGTCAAGAATATGTAATTGCTCCTGTAACCCCGATGTTCGATCTTAACGCATTGAAAAAAGACGATTATCTGTATGCTGCGGAGCAATTGAATAAAGCTGGTGAGCAGGCTAAAAAATTAGGTTTAAAAATAGCTTATCACAACCACTTCTGGGAATTCAGGGATCTTGGAAATAATACAACCGGAGAAGAGGTAATGCTTGCATTTACCGAGCCAGACCTGGTTGATTTTGAGTTAGACCTTTTCTGGGCAGAGAAAGCTGGTAAAAACCCGATAGCGCTCTTCGAAAAGTTTCCAAATCGTTTTAAACTGTGGCATGTCAAAGATATGGACAAAACAAAATCCAATCCTATTGAGTGGCCTAAAGATGGGAATTTGCCTATCGAGCAAATTTTCAAGGATATTAAGTATACTGAGGTGGGAACAGGCAGCATCAATTTCCCTGAAATTGTCAAAGAAAGAAACAAATCGGGACTTAAATATGCCTTTGTTGAACAGGATAATATTGATATGCCAAATAAGATGGAGAGCCTTAAAAAGAGCTATGACTATGTTCAAGCAAATCTTACTAAATAAAGAAGGGAGCAATGCTCCCTTCTTTATTTAGTAAGATTTCAACTTAGAATTCTGTATCCTCTACTTGCACAGCTGTCTCAATTACTTTTCTCGCTAACTCTTCTTTATAATCAATAATATTATTGCCAATTACTTCATTACTTGTACCTAGAATCTGAGCGGCCAATATACCCGCATTCTTAGCTGCATTCAAAGCCACTGTCGCTACAGGAATGCCATTGGGCATCTGAAGGATAGAAAGCACAGAGTCCCATCCGTCAATTGAATTCGAAGATTTGACAGGTACCCCTATGACCGGTAAATGTGTAATAGAAGCCACCATTCCTGGTAAGTGTGCAGCTCCGCCTGCACCAGCAATAATAACTTTCAAACCACGAATTGCAGCATTTTTAGCGTAATCAAACATCCGCTGAGGTGTACGGTGCGCTGACACAATCGTTACTTCAAACTCTACACCGAGGACTTTCAGAACATCGATAGCATCCTGCATGACCGGAAGATCCGATTTACTCCCCATGATGATGCCAACTTGGGCCTTATTATTGACTGACATAGTATTTTTTAAGCTTTAACTTTTAATATTTCTTGTACTTTTCTCGCATTGGAGATGGCTTTCTCCCGATCGTCATTGATAATACAGACATGCCCCATTTTACGGAAAGGCTTCGTATATTTCTTGCCGTAGAGATGGATATACACACCTTCCATAGCAAGTACCTCTTCAACACCTTCATATTTAGCCAACCCTTCATAGCCCGCTTCACCCAATAGATTAATCATAACTGTATTCGTCCTGCAGCGCGTATCCCCCAGTGGTAGATTAAATATAGCTCTTAAATGTTGTGCAAATTGCGACACATAATTACCCTCAATGGTCTGATGGCCACTATTGTGTGGACGCGGAGCCAACTCATTAACTAAAATATCGCCGTTTTTTGTTAGAAACATCTCTACGGCCAATATTCCAACAATTTGTAGATCGTCTGCGATCTTCTTTGCAATCATCTCTGCTCGCTGTTGTATTTCCACACCATACAAAGAAGGAGCGATCAAAAATTCAACCAAATTTGCTTGTGGATTGAATTCCATTTCCACCATTGGAAAGGTAGAAACTTCTCCTTTATCATTCCGGGCAACAATAACAGCAATTTCCTTTTCAAAATCTACCCATTCTTCAATTAAACTTGGCTCCTCAAAAGCATCTTGAATATCCTGCTGTGTGACAATCTTCTTTACCCCCTTGCCATCATATCCGTCCCGACGTAATTTTTGGATATAAGGCAGGTTCAGTGGAGCATTCATCATATTATCCTTATTGGATATCAATTGAAATGTAGATGTCGGTATATCATTTTGTTTAAAAAATTGTTTTTGTAAACCTTTATCCTGAATTAGACGAATGATACGTGATTGCGGATAAACGATCACTCCTTCACCTTCCAGCTTTTCCAACGCATCAACGTTTACCTTCTCAATCTCGATCGTAATCATGTCCAAATCCTTACCGAAATTATAGACCGTTTCAAAATCGCCCAATGATCCACATTCAAATCTATTGCACAACTTGCGACAAGGAGCATTCTTATCGGGATCCAATACATGAACGTTTACATTGTAATTAATGGCTTCCTGGATTAACATTCTTCCCAGTTGTCCACCGCCAAGAATACCTAATTGCAGTTCGCCATAAAAATCTTTTGCCATAATTGATTTAAATCTTATAAATTTTATCTTTTTAAGCTTTCTCTTTGAACAACTGTTCTCCAAGTAAGCTTTCTTTGTCTATTTTCTTTTGCAATTCAATAAAAGCTCCGATCAGCGCCTCGGGCCGAGGTGGGCACCCTTGAACATACACATCTACAGGAATGATTTTATCCACTCCTTTGACGACATGATACCCATGTTGCCAATACGGGCCTCCACAATTTGAACATGATCCCATCGAAATAACATATTTGGGGTCAGGCATTTGCTCATACAATTTCTTAATGCGATCAGCCATCTTGAAGGTGACTGTTCCGGCGATAATGATCACGTCGGATTGCCGAGGAGAAGGTCTTGGAAAGACACCCATCCGATCCAAATCGTAGGTAGATGCCATTGCTCCCATCATTTCTATGGCACAACAGGCAATACCGAAACTCATCGGCCACATGGACGACAGCCTTGCCCAGTTGAGTAAATCATCTAATTTGGCAACAATAACACCATCATTTTGCAATTGACTATCTAGACTCATGCTTATTCAGGTTTTTTAAATCGCGGTTTAAAAGCTGGTTTAGGAACAGAGACGACTTCGTTTGCCGTTACTACTTCTCCAACTACTGTTTCATCTGCTACCACTACATAATCACGCAGCTGATATGTTTTACTATTTAAGCTCGCATAGGCGCTATCTGGAATATATACAGGGACTTTCGGTAACGATACTTGCGGTTTAACCCATTCCAAATCCCCCTTCTTCCATACAAACACCAATCCTAGGATTAAAACACCAATAAACATGGCCATTTCGATCATAGTAAACCACCCCCATCTTTCATCTGCTGCAATATATTCCGATTGTCCAAATACAGTAGCCCATGGAAAAATAAAGATAAGCTCCACATCAAAAAGTAAAAAAACGAGGGCAATAACATAAAAGCGCGGATTAAACTGAACCCAAGAGGAACCAATTGGTTCCTCGCCACATTCATAAGTACCGGATTTTATCGGATTATTCTTTTTGGGAGAGATTAGACGTGCCAGGAAAATGGTCGCACAGACTAACAGCGCCCCTATCAGAAGAATGATAAGGATTTTGCCGTATTCCGATAATTGCGCGGGGTCATCCATAATGATTACAAATTTAACAAATATTTCGTTCACTCGGGTGAGGAACTTAAAATTACAAATTATTTCTTTAAAAACCGTTTGTATCCTACAAAATCAACAGAAGTATCCCACAACATCCGCCTAATGCGACTCACAATGTAATCACACAATCGGATGAATGAACAGCGTAATCATCCAAAAATTAAGGCATAAAAAAATAGGGCACCGTATTGATACGATGCCCCCTTATGATGTAACTATTCTCTAAAAAATTACATTTTTCCCGGCATTTTGGGCATATTACGCATCAATTTAGCGGCCATCGCTGGATTAGACATCTGCTTCATGACTTTACGCATATCACCAAATTGTTTCAATAATTTATTCACTTCATTAATATCAGTACCTGATCCTTTTGCAATACGTAAACGACGTTTTTGATCAATGACATCTGGATTTTCACGTTCGAAGGGAGTCATAGAATCGATAATTGCTTCAATGGGTTTGAATGCATTATCATCGACTTCAATATCCTTCATTGCTTTACCAACACCAGGGATCATTCCCATAAGGTCTTTCATATTACCCATTTTCTTAATCTGTTGAATTTGGGATTTAAAATCGTTGAAATCGAATTTATTCTTACGGATTTTCTTTTGAAGTTCTGCAGCCTGTTTCTCGTCAAATTGCTGTTGCGCCCGCTCTACTAAGGACACGACATCACCCATTCCCAAAATACGGGAAGCCATACGATCCGGGTGGAATACATCAAGCGCATCCATCTTTTCACCCGTACCAATAAACTTAATAGGCTTATTTACGACAGATTTGATAGATAATGCGGCACCACCACGTGTATCTCCATCTAACTTAGTCAGGACTACTCCTGTAAAGTCTAAACGGTCATTAAATGTTTTTGCTGTATTAACTGCGTCCTGACCAGTCATTGAATCCACAACAAATAAGATCTCATCAGGCTTTGTAGCTTCCTTAACTGCAGTAATTTCTACCATTAAAGGCTCATCTATTGCCAAACGACCAGCTGTATCAATAATTACAACATTGTTTCCATTACGTTTAGCTTCCTCCACACCGGCCTTTGCAATAGCAATAGGATCGTTAGATTCACGATTCACATAAACTGGTACCCCCACTTGCTCTGCAAGTACTTCCAATTGATCGATCGCAGCGGGACGGTAAACATCACCGGCAACCAACAGTGGTTTTTTATTTTTTTTATCTTTAAGATACAACGCCAACTTACCTGAAAACGTTGTTTTACCAGCACCATTCAATCCCGCAATTAAAATAACTGTTGGATTTTTCCCAGTTTCAAGCTCCGTAACAGACCCGCCCATCAAAGCAGTCAACTCATCGTTCATGATCTTTGTCAACAATTGGCCCGGCGATATACTTGTCAGTACATTTTCGCCTAAAGCTTTTTGTTTAACATCGTCGGTAAAAGTTTTGGCAGTTTTATAATTCACATCGGCGTCCAACAACGCTTTACGAATTTCTTTCATCGTTTCTGCAACGTTGATCTCGGTAATACTACCTTGTCCTTTTAATACTTTAAAGGCCCTATCTAACTTATCTTGAAGATTTGAAAACATAAAATCTGAATCTTATTCTATATAAACAGCAAAGTTAAAAAAATTGTCTATAGTAACCTCATTAACACGCCATAAAAAATGCGACTATAAAAAATAATCGCATTTATGTAAAAAAAGTACACTACCTCTATTTAATCACTTCTACGGCCACCAAATAAAATTGAGGCATAATACAAAAGTGTCACCAGCGCACTTAATGCCGCTACCACATATGTCATCGCTGCCCATTTCAAAGCATCTTTTGCCCCCTCATGCTCTTCTCCGTTATAAGTCACGCCGGCATGGTTTAACCATTCCAATGCACGGTTTGAAGCATCAAACTCTACAGGTAAGGTGATAAAAGAAAATATAGTCGTAATAGCCAATGCACCTACACCGACCGCTAAAAGCCATGGATTACCACCTTTAGAAAAAGCAAACAACATAACACCAAGCATCAACACCCAAGATGTCAGCTTGGAAGCAGCATTTACCATGGGCACCATTGCCGAACGAAATCCCAGCCATTTATAAGCTTTAGCATGCTGTACAGCGTGACCACATTCGTGCGCCGCTACTGCTGCAGCTGCAACACTACGACCACTGTAAACTTCGGGACTTAAATTCACGGTTTTATCTGACGGATTATAGTGATCTCCCAAACGGTCTGGGATAGATAATACCTTTACATCATATATACCGTTATCGTTTAACATTTTTTGCGCAATCTCAGCTCCGGACATCCCATTATTCAATGGCATCTCAGCGTATTTCTTAAATTTGTTTTTGAATCTTGTTTGGACAATCAGGCTCACCACCATTATCCCAATGAATAAAATCAAGTACATAGCTATTTAATCGTTTTTATAGTTATTATATGACTATCAAACCTTATTCCAGTTCTTGAAAAAAGGCATTTACATAAACTTCTAAGATAAAAAAACTCTTTGACCTGACAAAAAGAACATATTCTTCTGATCTCCACATGACATATTTACCTCATGACCTTAAATAAGTTACCATCATATTAGGTTTCAACTAACCTCCTCGCGTTCTAACAATACACAAGAAGCCGTTCTTAAAGTATGCCTTTCGGAAATAGACTAAATCAATTGGCGGGTAAAATATACAATGAATGCTTTTTAAAAAACTACTTTTGCGGGCTGGAACTATAGCCGTATAATTGAGCAGAGGATAGAAAAGGGGGATAATAAATAAGGGCGGTTAACGCCCTTATTTATTACAAATACCCCATTTGTAATGTAAGATCGGTACCTTCGATCATCTTACGTAAATTACTCAGTGCGTAACGCATTCTTCCTAAAGCTGTATTGATACTTACTTCGGTGATTTCTGCGATATCTTTAAAGCTCATATCACAAAAGTGCCGCATAATGAGCACTTCTTTTTGATCATCGGGAAGCTTTTGAATCATTTTTTTGAGGTCCACATCGACCTGTTTTTTTAGCATCTTTGACTCAGCACTCTCTTCGCTAAATTCGAGAACCTCAAAAATATCAAACCCATCGGCATTTACAATATTCGGAGCACGCTTTGCCTTTCTAAAAAAGTCAACAATCATATTATGTGCTATACGGATAGCCCAAGGTAAAAACTTCCCTTCCTCATTATATTTACCTGATTTTAGTGTGTTGATGATTTTAATGAAAGTTTCTTGAAAGATATCTTCAGCAAGATATTCATCTTTCACTTTCATATATATAGAGGTATAAATTTTCGATTTATATCGATTCAACAATGTCTCTAGGCCAGACTCTTGGCCACCGACATACATTTGGATCAACTCTTGATCGCTTTTACTTTTTAAAAGTCTCATACGTCACTTACTTTTTTAGCAGTTCGCAAATAAATTATCAGTTCTGTGTTAAAATGTAAATGTTTGTCGTATAACCTATCCTTTCTTATTGTAAAACAATTAATTAATCACGAATCAAATTACAGCAAAATAAATGAGTAATCAAATTATTACATTTTATTTTAAGACTTTTTAACATTTAAAAATAAGTTTCCTCTCCACATTTCCGAAACGACGCTCTTACGGCAATTCCTTCACCACAGAGCAAACTAAAAATAGCAGTAGTACATGAGAGGAACAACAAGGTATCAAGGCATTATATAATCGGTACTTTGTAGGGAGCTAATAGGGACCTCATTCGGATGATCCCTATAAGAACTGTTTAAAGTACGATTCAGATAAGTATAAAATTCCTATGATAGGTTAAGTTGACAGGTACTTATATCGTAAACATGACATTGAGAATAGCTTTAGAAAAAGGAATAAAAAAGCGGAACCACCTTATCGGTAATTCCGCTTTTTTTATTCCTAGGGGAATGTCTTATTTATACAATGGGAACTCAGCCATCATTGCTCTTACTTTACCATGGATCAAATCCAGTTGGGCATCGTTAGATGCATTTTTCAATGCCTCATCGATCAATTCGCCGATTTGTATTATTTCATTTTCTTTAATACCACGTGTTGTAATGGCAGCTGTACCAAAACGTACGCCTGAAGTCACAAAAGGAGAACGTGTATCGAAAGGAACCATGTTTTTGTTTGTCGTGATACCTGCTTTGCCCAATACAGCCTCTGCTTCTTTACCAGAAATATCTTTGTTGCGAAGATCCACCAACATCAAGTGATTGTCTGTACCGCCAGAGATGATCTTGTAATCTCTTTCTACAAAGAATTGTGCCAATGCCGCTGCATTTTTCTTCACCTGAACGATATATTCCATATAATCATCAGATAAAGCCTCACCGTATGCGATTGCTTTCGCAGCAATGGTATGCTCCAAAGGACCACCTTGTGTACCTGGGAATACAGCCAGATCCAATAGTTGCGTAATTGTACGGATTTCACCTTTAGGTGTTTTGATACCCCAAGGATTCTCAAAATCTTTACCGACCATAATCATACCGCCACGTGGACCACGAAGCGTTTTGTGTGTCGTTGTCGTAACGATATGACAGTGTGGAAGTGGATCGTTCAATAAACCACGCGCGATTAAACCAGCAGGGTGAGAAATATCAGCCATCACGATAGCTCCAATTTCGTCTGCAACTTTACGGATACGTGCATAGTCCCAATCACGAGAATACGCAGAAGCACCACAAATGATCATTTTAGGTTTTTCGCGAAGTGCTGTTTCTTCCAATTGCTCATAGTCGATTAGACCAGTATCTTCTTTTACACCATAAAATAATGGTTGATAGATCTTACCAGATAGGTTAGCTGGTGAACCATGTGTCAAGTGACCACCATGAGATAAATCAAGGCCTAAGATTTTGTCGCCGGGTTTGATGGTTGCCAAAAAAACAGCGGCATTTGCCTGTGCACCAGAGTGAGGCTGAACATTTACCCATTCTGCACCAAACAATTGCTTTGCGCGATCAATTGCGATGGTTTCAATCTCATCCACAACTTCACAACCTCCATAGTAACGTTTTCCTGGGAGGCCTTCTGCATATTTATTTGTCAACACTGAACCAGCAGCTTCCATCACTTGTTTTGAAACAAAGTTTTCTGAAGCAATTAATTCAATACCTTCTTCTTGGCGTTTAAGCTCATCAGCTATTAAATTAAAAATGGCTTGATCTCTTTCCATTATTTTTAAATGTTGTAAAGTAAATTTTGTAGTTTATTTTAATGCCTCAAAGATAGCATATTCCATAAAGAATATCGACAAAAAGCCATATTTTATTAAATGTTCTTAGCAAAATCAACTTATTTATGCAAATTACCTAATTAGTCAAGGAACATTATACCGTACGATGGGCTAAATATGCACACGAAAAACTGAATGTTTCGAAAATGTCAAAAAATCCATATCAAGCGATTTGCCACTAAAAAAGTGTATTTTTGTATTGGATTGGCTAAAAAAATTATTATAATGAGTACAGAACATACAGCAGTTGCTCCTGTTTCGTTGACAGAAGGGGCAATCAAGGAACTGAATAAATTAAAGGATCAACAAGAAATCTCTGATGATTTTGGTTTACGCGTAGGTGTCGAAGGTGGCGGTTGTTCGGGAATGAGTTATATCTTGGGCTTTGATCAAAAAAAGGATGGTGATAACGAATACGAAATCCAAGGAATTCGCATCTTTATGAACAAAGCACATGGCTTATATCTTGCAGGTATGGAAATTGACTTTAAATCAGGGCTCGATGCACGGGGCTTCACATTCAATAATCCGAATGCAACTAGCACTTGCGGATGCGGAAGCAGCTTCTCTGCATAGCAGCATTTATTGACGAATGAAATAATAAAGGGACTGCCATGGGTAGTCCCTTTATTGTTGCAGCTGTCGACATCCTGTTTGCCATTTGACAGAAGTTAGATGCTATAAAGTTCCCTGCAACTTAATGATATTACCACTACAAAGCCCTCTTTCATTTTCCATCATAAATCACTAAATTAGCGACCTTTAGAAAAGAAGCATACAACAGTCTGATGTACAAAGAATATAAGCAGTTAAATTTACCCGAGATAGGTAAAGAGATTTTGACCCGTTGGAAACAGGAAAAAATATTCGAAAAAAGTATCAATAATCGTCCTGAGAGCAAGACCTATACATTTTTTGAAGGTCCACCTTCTGCAAATGGAATGCCAGGGATTCACCACGTGATGGCCCGTACGATTAAGGATATTTTCTGCCGTTACAAGACTTTGAAAGGCTACCAAGTGAAACGAAAAGGCGGCTGGGACACCCATGGCCTGCCCATTGAACTTGCGGTCGAAAAAGCTCTTGGTATCACTAAAGAGGATATCGGTAAAAAAATCACCGTAAAACAATATAATGATGCCTGCCGTAAGGAAGTAATGAAATATACCGATGTATGGAATGACCTAACCACCAAAATGGGCTATTGGGTTGACCTTGAACATCCTTATATTACTTACAAAAATGAGTATATCGAAACCTTATGGTATTTACTGAAAGAGCTTTACAAAAAAGGTCTTTTGTATAAAGGTTACACGATACAGCCATATTCCCCTGCCGCAGGTACTGGATTGAGTTCACATGAACTTAACCAACCAGGCACCTATAAAGATGTGAAGGATACGACCATCGTTGCCGAATTTAGACTGATCAAAAGTCAGCTTCATCCAGCGATAGAAAAGTTAGTTGATGATGAAGCCGAAGATGTCGCTTTTATCGCCTGGACGACCACACCATGGACTTTACCATCCAACACGGCTTTGGTTGTAGGCAAGAAAATAAACTATGTTAAGGTTAAAACTTTCAATAAATATACCGGCGCTCCTGTATCTGTTATATTGGCGAAAGATTTAATCGGTAAGCATTTTAAAGCAGAAGGAGAAAATGCATCCTTCCAGGACTATAAATTGGGCGACAAAGTAATTCCTTGGGAACTTGCCGCTGAATTTGTAGGTGAAGAGCTTGTAGGCCTGCGCTATGAACAATTGTTACCTTATATCACCAACGAGGACTTACAAGAAAATGCCTTCCGCGTTATCCCAGGTGATTTTGTTACCACCGAAGATGGTACTGGTATTGTCCACGCCGCTCCTACATATGGTGCGGACGACTTTCGTGTAGCGAAAGAACATGGTGTACCGGGCATCTTGGTAAAAGATGAAAATGGAAAAGAAGTTCCTACCGTTGACCGTACGGGCCGTTTTGTAAGTGAAATCACAGATTTTGCCGGAAGATTTGTTAAAGAGGAATATTATAGTCTAGAGGAACGTTCAAAAGAAGACTTCAAACCTACAGACGTATTGATCTCTATCAAATTAAAAGAGGACAACAAAGCTTTCGATGTCAAAAAATATGAGCATACCTATCCACATTGTTGGCGTACAGACAAACCTGTCCTATACTATCCATTAGATAGCTGGTTTATCCGCACGACAGCAGTGAAGGAAGATTTGGTTGCATTAAATAAAACCATCAACTGGAAACCTGAAGCAACCGGTACCGGCCGCTTCGGAAACTGGTTAGAAAACTTGGTAGACTGGAACCTCTCACGTTCGCGTTACTGGGGAACTCCACTTCCTATCTGGCGTTCAGAAGACGAAAATGAAGAAGTTTGTATAGGCTCCTTACCTGAATTAAAATCCTTATTGGAAGTTTCTTTGACCTCAGCTATTTTGTCTGATGAAGAAAAAGCAAAAAACAAAGCTTACTTGGATAAGTTTGGCACAGAACAATTGGATTTACATCGTCCATATGTGGATGACATCGTTCTTGTTTCCGACGCTGGCCAAAAGTTGTTCCGTGAACCTGACTTAATCGACGTCTGGTTTGATTCGGGAGCAATGCCTTATGCACAATGGGGATTGGATCACGAAAAATTAGCTAAAGGGGAAGAGTTTCCTTTTAAAGCTGGATTTGATCATGCATATCCGGCAGACTTTATCGCTGAAGGGGTTGATCAAACACGGGGCTGGTTCTTTACCTTGCATGCGATTTCAACGATGATGTACAAATCGGTTTCCTTCAAAAATGTGGTTTCCAATGGCTTGGTGTTAGATAAAAATGGAAATAAAATGTCCAAACGTATAGGCAATGGTGTTGATCCATTCTCGACAATCGATCAATACAGTGCAGACGCGACTCGCTGGTATATGATCAGTAATGCCGCGCCTTGGGACAATCTTAAATTCAATATGGAAGGCTTAGATGAAGTCCGTCGTAAATTCTTTGGTACTTTATACAATACCTACGCCTTTTTTGCATTGTATGCCAATATCGATAAGTTCTCGTATTCAGAACCAGATATTGCTTTGGAAAAACGTCCTGAAATTGACCGTTGGATTATCTCCTTATTAAATTCCTTGACAAAACAAGTAGACGAATACTTGGCTGATTACGAGCCTACAAAAGCCGCACGAGCTATCCAAAACTTTGTTGATGAACATCTCAGCAACTGGTATGTTCGACTTTGCCGTCGTCGCTTCTGGAAGGGCGATTACTCAGAAGATAAAATTTCTGCTTATCAAACACTTTATACCTGTCTTAATACGATAGCGAAATTGATGTCGCCAATATCGCCATTTTTCTCGGATCGGTTATTCTTGGATTTGAATGCAGCCACGAACAAGGAGCAGGTTGAGTCTGTGCACTTAGCCAATTTCCCAGTATACAACGAGATTTTGGTCGATAAAGAATTGGAAGAACGTATGTCTTTAGCACAAGACATCTCCTCTTTGACACTTTCGCTGCGTAAGAAGACCTCCATCAATGTACGTCAACCATTAAACAAAATTTTGGTTCCAGTACTTGATAGTGCTTTCCAAGAAAAGGTAGAGAAAGTAAAAGATCTGATACTTTCTGAGACCAATATCAAAGATATCGAGTTCATTACAGATACCACTGGTATTATTAAGAAAAAAATAAAACCAAATTTCAAAGCTCTTGGCGCGAAAGTTGGTAAGGATATGAAGTTAGTTTCTTCGTCTATCCAATCGTTGACTATAGATCAAATCAGCACGTTGGAATCAATAGGCGAATTGGCCCTAGCAGGCACGCCATATACGATTTTACTGAGCGATGTAGAAATTATAGCAGAAGACGTTGAAGGATGGCAAGTAGCGAATCTAGGTAAATTGACCGTAGCATTAGATGTACATATCACCGAAGAATTGAAAAAAGAAGGTTTGTCAAGAGAATTGATCAACCGCCTACAAAATCTAAGGAAGGATAAAGGATTAGAAGTAACGGATAGAATTAACGTAAAGTTAACAGCTGCTTCAGAAGTGGTCAATGCTGCCAACGAAAATTTATCGTATATTTGCACCGAAATTCTAGCCGATTCATTGGTATTTGAAGATTCACTAACTGAAGGAGAGACCATCGAGATCGATGGCAAAGAACTTAAGGCATTAATCCAAAAAAATTAAATTATGGCAAACAACAACGAGAAAACACGCTATAGCGATTCAGAATTACAAGAATTCAAAGATATTATCTTGGACAAGCTTAGAATAGCAAAAGAAGAGCTTTCCTCGTTGACCGCAACGCTTAATAACAGTAATGCTAATGGTACCGACGATACTGCTGGAACGTACAAGACATTGGAAGACGGTTCAGCTACTTTAGAAAAAGAGCAAACTAATCAGCTGGCTGCTCGTCAAAAGAAATTTATCGACAACCTTGAAGCAGCGTTGGTGCGCATCGAGAACAAAACGTATGGTATTTGTAGAGAAACCGGAAAACTGATTCAAAAAGAACGTTTGAAAGCTGTTCCACATACGACTCTGAGCATCGAAGCGAAAAACAAACAATATTAATTTTAGGCATTAAATATATGGTCTTTGCTTGGGCAAGGACCATTTTTATAACACAATGAAGGGTTATACAAGACCGATCGCACTTATTGTCGCGATTCTTTTAATAGATCAATTGTCGAAGATCTGGGTTAAGCTAACCATGACAATTGGGCAAAGCCACCATATCTTGGGCAAATTTTTCCAGATTCATTTTATTGAAAATAATGGAATGGCTTACGGCATGGAATTTGGCGGCGATTATGGCAAATTGTTTTTGACGGTATTTCGCATTCTTGCCGTAGCAGGGATTGGATACGGCCTACATTACATGATCAAGAATAAATATAATCGAGGCTTTATCTTAAATGTGGCCTTAATTCTTGCTGGTGCGCTTGGAAATATCATAGATTCTGCTTTTTATGGTGTGATCTTTAGTGAAAGCACCTGGTATGATAAAGCGAGTCTATTTCCGGCAGGAGGTGGATACTCATCCTTTCTTCATGGAAAAGTAGTTGATATGCTTTACTTTCCTTTGATTCAGGGTAACTTCCCTTCCTGGGTGCCGTTTTGGGGAGGTGAAGAATTCTTGTTCTTCCGACCTGTATTCAACATTGCAGACTCTGCGATTTCTGTAGGGGTGATTTTGATTCTTTTATTTCAAAAACGGTATTTTAAAACAGAAAAAGAAGAGAAATCGAGCATCCATAGTGAAATCGTTGAAGATTAATGAAATATCCCTAAAGCCTTGTTAATCTCAAGGCTTTTATTTTTGTATATATAATACGCGAAACTACTTAAACATTGCTATTAACATGAAAAACATCAGCCTACTTCTGATACTCTGCTGCTTAATCGGAATCAAAACGGCGCAGGCACAACAGATTGAAGTTTCCAACTTAAAAAAACATATCTACTTCCTCGCCGACGACAAAATGAAAGGCAGGGGAACAGGCAGTAAGGAAGTATTTAAAGCCGCAGATTACATTGAAAAGGAATTTAAAAAATACAAACTTCAGCCCAAAGGTGAAAAAGGGTATCGCCAATCCTTCAAGGCGAAAGTATGGAAAGTAAAAGTTGATGACAGCATTCGTCAGGCAGATAATATCATTGGTTTTATTGATAATGGCGCAGCTTTAACTGTGGTTATAGGAGCACATTACGATCATCTTGGAACAGGCCGCCAAGGAAGTTCAAAAGATTCCTTAGGGGTAGGCAAAATACATAACGGAGCCGACGACAATGCTTCTGGCACTGCTGGCTTATTAGAGCTCGCACGTTATTTCAGCAGCAACAATAAAAAAGAAGCCTACAACTTACTGTTGATTGCTTTCGGCGCAGAAGAACTGGGCTTAGTTGGTTCTAAATATTTTACGGAACATCCTACCCTACCCTTGGAAAAAATCACAGCAATGCTCAATATGGATATGATTGGTCGCTATAATCCCAGCAATGGCCTCGCTGTAATCGGTTACGGAACAAGTAGTCAATGGCCAGCGATATTCAAAGATATTCAGGCACCTATAAAGTTTAATCTAAGCCGGGATGGGAATGGCGGCTCTGACCAGACTTCATTCTACAAAAAGAATATACCGGTATTGTTTTTCCATACGGGCGGACACCCAGACTACCATATGCCGACTGATGATGCCGATAAAATTGATTACAACGCTTTAAAATCCATATTAGATCTTGAAAAAACAGTAGTTGAAAATATTATGAAACAATCCAATAAAATGGATTTTGTATGGACCAATTAAACAATAAAAAGCGGACTGACGTTTAGCGAAATGTGACACTTTAACTTTTTGCATGCACAAATGCTACATCACGAATAAATAAGCCGCTTTGTAGATATACACGAATAAACTAAACAGCGCACTTGAGACAGCGTAAATGAGTCTCTATGAACAGGTGCTTGGATATCATTTAATTATTGTTGATGAAAAAAATTCTAGTGACAGGATCCAATGGATTCCTGGGTCAAAAAATCGTTGATTTACTTGCTAGCAATGACAAATATGATGTTGTTGCTCTTTCAAAAGGTCCAAACCGAAACCCGAATCAAGCGAATTACGCTTTCTTTCAAGTAGACTTATTGGACCGTACACAGTTAACAGATTTTTTGTCTGCGCAAACTTTTGATACAATCGTCCATACTGCAGCCATGACGAGTGTAGAAGCTTGTGAAGCAGATCAAGCGACTTGTCAATTGCTTAATGTCGATCTTGTTGGCTATCTCGGCGCCTATTGTGCTAAGCAACAAACACAATTGATCCACTTATCTACAGACTTTGTTTTTGATGGAAAAAAAAATGCACCTTACATTGAAACAGATCTTCCCAATCCGCAAAGTCAATATGGCAAGAGTAAATATGCTTCCGAACAAGTGCTTGCGCAGTCTGGCTGTAAATATGCTATCCTACGGACGATATTAGTCTACGGAATCAATGCTGACCCCAACCGTTCGAATCTCGTATTATGGGCTAAAGGTAAGTTGTCACAAAATGAGCCCATAAAAGTAGTCAATGACCAATGGAGAATGCCTACCTTTGTGGATGATTTGGCTTATGCTTGTCAACTCGCAATTGACCGAGAGGCGCAGGGAATATTTCACATTTCAGGTGCTGAGTTGATGTCAATCCATGAGGCTGTCTACCAAATTGCGGACTACTGGCAGCTAGATAAAGGATTGATTTCGGAGATCAGCGCTGCCAGCATTGGACAGGCAGAAAACAGGCCACGGCAGACAGGCTTTGATCTGACTAGATCTAACGCTGAATTGGGTTATGTGCCGACGTCATTTACGGATGCTTTGGCTAGCATAGATAATCAATTCAAAACGTTTGGACGATAATGACAAATAATGATATGATAGAGAAATTTGCGCGAGAGTCATACACAGAGATGAACGAATTGGTATTACCCAACGATACCAATACATTTGGAAATTTGATGGGTGGCCGTTTATTGTATTGGATGGATATCTGTTCGGCTATTGCTGCTCAAAAACACTGTAGCAATGTCGTCGTAACAGTATCTGTTGACAATGTATCTTTTAAGCGCTCCATTAAACTGGGTGAGGTCGTCACGATACAAGCTCAAGTAACACGTGCGTTTAATAGTTCTTTGGAAGTACGCATGGAAATTTTCGCGTCTAATTTACCGGAAGGCACCCGTGTAAAAACAAACGAAGCCTATTATACCTTTGTTGCTGTTGATTCGGATAATAATCCTAAAGCGGTACCGCTATTAATTCCAGAAACAGATTCAGAACGCAAAGCATATGAAGATGCATTACAGCGAAGAGAACTGCGTCTCATTCTTGCAGGGAAATTAAAGCCGGAAAATGCAAAAAAATTACAAGCATTGGTCAACCTTTTTAGCCAAAAGAACTGATGCCTAACTTTGTTTGTTCACATACTGTTTAAAAAAGCAAAAGGGAAAACGCAACGTTTTCCCTTTTTTAATTATATCGCATATGTTGGTCTTGTTCATTCGCGATAGCCTACGCGTTGCCAAGTGCCAAAATTCGATCAAACTCTTCAGGTTTAAGTGGCATAACAGACAAACGTCCCTGTCTCACCAAAGCGATATCCTGCAACTGCTCATCTGCCTTAATAGTTTCTAGTGTAACTGCGGTACTCAGTGTCTCTACAGGTTCCAGATCAACTACAACCCACCGCTCATCATCTGTTGTTGGATCTTGATAAAATTCCTTTACTACTTTGGCTACACCCACAACTTCCTTTCCTTCATTGCTATGGTAGAATAGAACCAAATCCCCTTCTTTCATCGCTTTGATATTATTCCTAGCTTGATAATTGCGGACACCATCCCAGAAGGTGCGTCCATCTTTATTAAATTGCTCCCAGCTATATTTAAATGGTTCAGATTTTACTAAGAAGTACTGCATGGTCAAATATTATTATTAAACTTTATAACCTATTGTTTCGGCATTAAAACTTCCATTTTATCGGCAAAATGCGCACAGTAGTCACGTAGGTCACCAATAACTTTTTCCGCCATCGGATCGCCTCCTGAAGAACGGATAAAAGAGTCTCCCAATGTTTGCAAAGTCTCATAGAAAAAGCGCTTCATCTCATCATAGGGCATATCTTTAGTCCAAAGGTCGATACGCATTGAATTCTTATAATGTGAATCCCATAAGGCTAGAAACATGGCTTTTGCAGGTAACTCCTCTGCACTATTGCCATCTGTAGACGACCACATGATATTTTCAGGCACGTTGTTTTCATCTAATTCTACCTGTAGTTTTATTTCAGCTTTTTTCATCTTAAATATTATTTGAACTATTTATATTGAGCTATGTTTCGTAATATGGTGATATTCTCCATTAATTCAAGACATAACCTGTCTATTATTTTTAATTTGATTTCTTACGCAAAGGTTACTTTGACAATTAAACTGGTCACACAAACAACTACCAAAAAAGCTAATTGTAATAACCACATCTTTTTATTTTGCTTTACAAAGACCCTAAATGCGATATCAACTAGGGTGAATATCAGCAACAGTAGGATAAATGCACCCCAAGTAAACAGCGCCTTTTCATCAGCGGAATTTTCCATGACAAACCAGGCAACAAGGCTTGCACTAGCGATATTTAGTGGAGTAAAGCGCACGACGTAATAAATTAGCGTTTTTTAAAATTACGATTAGTTCCTCCCGATTTTCCGCCTGCAGACTTACTTTTACTTTTTGCTTTTGGTTTAAATCCGGAAGCGCGCTGTGCATCTCGGACCTCTTTCTGTTTGATAACATATTTTTTCTCGTGAAAAGCACCCTGAAAATCTGGATTGTCTTTTCGCTTCTGATTGTCAATCTCGCGCGCAATGTCTTGTTTTTCATGAAAAGGTGTTTTCTCTATAAAGACATCTTCAGGGATTGGATATACAGGTATACTTTGCTTGATTAACTTTTCTATCTTACGAACGTAATACTTCTCAGCCTCATTACAAAACGTAATTGCATCACCTTCATTAAACGCGCGTCCAGTTCGTCCAATACGGTGCACATAGTCTTCAATAACAATAGGGACTTCAAAATTAATCACATGGCTCACATTCGAAACATCAAGTCCACGCGCAGCGACATCAGTCGCGACCAAAATACGAACATTTCCTTCCTTGAATGCATTGATCGAATTGATACGTGTATTCTGACCTTTATTGGCATGAATAACACGAACCTCATCTTTACCATATTTACGCTCCAAAAAGTGGAAGACGTTGTCCGCAACTTGCTTTGTTTTACAGAAAACAATCAATCGGCTAAAGGCTTCATCATCTTTCAGAAGATGCTGAAGTAAATTCAATTTTGTCTTTTGGTTGGGAACAACATACAATGCCTGACTAACCGTCTTTGCTGGTGTGGCTTGTTCTGACACCTCAATTACGGTCGGGAATGCTAAGAAATCACCTGCTATTTTCCGTACGAGTTCACTCATGGTAGCCGAAAACAATAAGTTTTGACGTTTGCGGGGTACGATTTCCAAAACGCGATGGATTTTACTAATAAAGCCCATATCCATCATTTTATCTGCTTCGTCTAAGACCAAAAACTTGAGCGATTTGACAACAATATGCCCCTCGAGATACAGGTCTAAAAATCTACCTGGTGTTGCCACGATTATATCTATTCCTTTTTCGAGTGTCTCTATCTGAGTTTTTGGTCCTAATCCGCCATAGAGAACCACTGAACGCAAATCGAGATAAGTAGAAAATAATTTGATATTTTCGTCTATCTGCATGGCTAGCTCTCTTGTCGGTGTTAAAATCAACGCCCGTGCATCATTTCCTTGAGCATACTTTAGCTTCATCAGCATAGGCAGCACAAACGCCGCCGTCTTTCCAGTTCCCGTTTGAGCGATTCCCATCACATCCTGTCCGGCCAATATGGGTGTAATTGCCTTTTCTTGGATTTCGGTCGGGTGTTGATACCCCGCCTCCGCTATCGCATTTAAGATCTGTTTATTGAATTTAAAATTTTCAAATGATTGCTGCATCTTGCAAAGATAAGGAAAAGAGTCCATTTGGCTTTCCTTGGCGATCAATACCACACACATTTACTTTTAATTGACATAAAAATTGGTGAAAAGCACATTATAAAGTCTAATATTTTGGTTTTTAAGAGAATTAAAGCATTTTTGTACTGTATAAACAAACTTTTTATCAGGTTGATATGAAAAAATTATGGATGTGTTTGTTGTTCATAACAACAGGCTTTACTGCATTTGCCGACGAAGGGATGTGGTTTTTAATGTATTTGAAGCGTCTGAATGAGTCAGATATGCAGAAAAAAGGACTTCGTTTAAGTGCCGAAGAAATCTACAGCATTAACAACTCTAGTCTAAAAGATGCAATTGTACAATTCAACGGCGGATGTACAGCAGAAATCGTTTCAGACCAAGGCTTGGTATTTACCAACCACCATTGTGGATATGGTGCCATTGCCGAACTTTCTACGCCGGAAAATGATCATTTGACAAATGGCTTTTGGGCCAAATCCAAATCTGAGGAACTAAAGCCAAAATCTCTGTCGGTTCGCTTTTTTGTTCGTATGGATGATGTTTCCAAGCGAATCTTAGGTCTCGTGAACAACAAAATGTCTGAAGATGAACGTAAAAAGATCATCGCAGCTGAAACGGCTAAAATCCAAAAGGAAAATAGCGAAAACGGCAAGTACGTGGTTGAGGTAAAATCATTCTACCAAGGCAACGAGTACTATTATTTTGTATACCAAGATTACAATGACGTTCGGTTGGTAGGAACCCCTCCAAATAGCATTGGAAAATTTGGTGGTGATACCGATAACTGGGAATGGCCACGTCATACTGGTGACTTCTCAATTTTCCGTGTCTACGCTGATAAGAATGGGAATCCAGCAGAGTATGCACAGGACAATGTTCCTTTGAAACCTAAGCATTTCCTTCCTGTAAGCTTAAAAGGTGTTCAAGAAGGAGATTTTGCGATGATTTTAGGTTACCCTGGTCGTACAAACCGTTGGATGCCTTCAGGAGGGATCAATCAGAATGTGAAATTCGCCTATCCCGCCTGGGTAGAAGCGTCTAAAACTGGTATGGATGCGATGAAAAAATTTATGGATCAAGATCAAGCGGTCAAATTGAACTACGCGTCTAAATACTCTCAAGTAGCGAATTACTGGAAAAATCGTCAAGGGATGATTGACGCTTTGACATTGCATAAAACGGCGGAAGCAAAAGCAAAAGACGAGGCTAAATTTGACAAATGGGCAAATAAAACTGCAAATAAAGCCGAATATGGTGATGTCATCAATACAATCAATGAGTTTTATGCAGCAACGAACGATAAAGCTAGACATGACAACTATTTAATGGGCATGTTGCGTTCCAGTGCGATTGCAGCTCTTCCCTATTCAATCGGATCCGGATTGGAAGTATATACTGCTGGAGACGAAGCGCAAAGGAATGCAATTCTCCCACGTTTAAAATCTGCCATAGATGCTGGTTATGAAAAGATGTACATGCCTCTTGAAGAGCAAGTATTGATTGACGAATTGAACCTGTATGCTAAAAAGGCTGGAAATATAGCACCATATATTGCAGAATTGGCAGCTAAGAACAATGGCGACTTTACAGCTTTTGTCAAAGAAGCTGTGAAGAACAGCATCTTCGCTTCGGCTGAACGCCTGAACAATTACTTGGAAACTCCGAATGCTGAAATCTTGGCAAATGACCCATTGTATAAACTTTCTTCAGCTTTACTCAATAGATATCGTCAAACCGATCCTAACTGGAAAATCCAGGACGACAAATTTGAAGCTGCTTATCGTAAGTATGTTGCCGGGGTATTGGCCTCGAATCCAAAAGGTAAATTCTATCCGGATGCCAACAGTACTTTGCGGTTAACTTACGGTTCGATAAAAGGCTTACCAAACGATCCGCGTAACGATGCTGACAAGAACTTTTACACGACATTAAAAGGTACCATTGCAAAGTACAAAAAAGGTGATGAGGAGTTTGATTTACCACAACGTTTAATTGACCTGTATAATAATAAGGACTATGGTCGCTATGCGGACAAAAAAGGATATTTACCAGTAAACTTCCTAAGTGACAACGACATAACAGGCGGAAACTCCGGGTCGCCAGTAATAAATGGTAATGGCGAATTAATTGGCCTAGCTTTTGATGGTAATATTGAAGCAATGGCTGGTGATGTAATCTTTGACCATAAGCTACAACGTACAATTTCAGTGGATATTCGTTATGTATTATTTATCATCGATAAATTTGCAGGGGCGACCAACATTATTGACGAACTAAAGATTGTTGAATAGTTTTTTCAGCTTTTTCGAATAAAAAAAACGAAATTTATTTTCTATTTGATTCGTTTTTGTATATTTAAGGAGTGTTTAGGAAAAACCATAAAAACTAAAATTATAATTATAAAAAAATGGAAAACTACGTAAAATTAAAAGAGTTAGTAGCTTCTATCGAAGCTGATGCAGACAAGTTCTTCAACAATGGTAATTCTGCAGCTGGTACACGTGTACGTAAAGGATTACAAGAAATCAAAACTTTAGCACAAGAAATTCGTAACGAAGTAACTGCTAAGAAAAACGACGGAAAATAGTCTTTTTCGGAGTTAACATAAAAAAGGCCTTTCAAATGAAAGGCCTTTTTTTAGAAGGCTGCAGTCTCTCATAGACCTTTTCCCCTCCATCGTTTTTACTTTGTATTACAAGTTAGCTGACAAAAAGGTAATTATTATTGGAACAGCATTTTGCAATGTTTATAAATTGCCAAGTTCCATAATAAATTGAACAGTTTCTTTATTCATGTGCTCAGATAGTACACTTGTAAACTGATCGGTCATCGCCTTTCTTGACAAACGTTTCACTTTAGTGTTCTCTAACTTCTTTTTATCCATCACAACGGTGTTACTAAATATGACTTTTGTTGCAAAATAGGAAACGTGCTGACTTGGCACCACTAACCCTAAAATCATCCCAGGCAGACCATTGATAGATTCGGGACCGCCGCTGATGGGAATTTCATTGCAATAGTAGCCAATGACATAAATAGAGTCTGGTGTAATACCATTGGCCCTCCTACAATTATACCCTGCAATCTCGCGATACTCATCTGTGATTTTCCACTTGATACGCCTCATCGAGTCCTGAACGATGATTTTCTCACCTACTATATCGTTATATCTCAAAAACGATCGGTTAAGCATATTGGAAAGTGTTGTTGCATCAAAATCCAATGCAAGCATCATAATGTACTGTTTAATCTCAGCGTCCAGCCCATCATCTTTTATAGATTCAAATAAAGTCTCTGTAGTATTGAATTTCAGAGATTTCTTCAATATCGCACTTTCCGGCAACCTAGGTACTATACGCTCAAAAAACTGCTTTGAGTTATTATCGGCCTTACTGATAAATTTTTTAGTTACGATATTCTTCATGTACATCGTTTTGTCGTAGGAAATAGTCCCAGCTCGTCCAAATAGCACGTACTGTGCTTTTAAACCTAGGGCAGAACAACAGAAAAGGAGAAAAAAGATATATTTTAACATTGTATCTTGCTTAATATTTTATAAAAACATTTTTGTAAAATCCCATGATAGTTTAAGCATATAATATCTGCGTATCGTATCATACCGGCGTTGGGTGAAGACAGAAGTCGATGCCGAGCGGCTAAAGCCTTTATTCTGATTAAGAATATCGTTGATCATAAAATCCAAGACCAATGATTCGTCTTTCAAGAATTTCTTACTCACACCCGGATGCAACAGAAACTGCTCAAACTTCTCGTCAAATGCTTTTGTAGCTGCTTCATAGGAGTAGGTATAATTGGTATAAACCTTAAATGTTTTGTTGAAAAAATACTCCACACTTCCATTGGAAGCAAATACAAAACCGTTGCTGTTGGTATTGCGTTCCAAACTTGATTTCATCAAACGATATTGTGGACTAAAGTTCAGATCGAAATTTAGACCAGTTTTGGTATCTCTCTTGAAATTATACGTAAAATTGAAATTCGTCGTATTTACTTTATTCAATTGGTGATTGAACATATTATAGTTGTCACTCATATTCACATAAAACTGTGGTGAATTTGACAGTCCTAGTTTTTTGCTCAATTTGAAGTAAACTCCAGACCAGACATTCAGGGAAGTATTTGTTTTGCCCACCACATTATTCCAAGTATAAGTGTTTATTCCTTTTAGCGTATCAATATTCTGCGTAATTGGATTCTTTTCTGTAGAAATATTACCTCCGACATAGAGATAATTTCCACTCAATACACGGAAAGAGTTATAATTCAAATTCAATGAATTCCTAAATGATGGTTTTAAGTTTTCATTCCCTAAATAACGGTTAATCTGATCTGAGTTATCTAAGATCGGTTGAATTTGACTCATGGAAGGCAATTGATTTTTACCGGTATAGTTCAACCATAAACCCTTACTTTTCGTAAAAGAATAGCCTGCACTTACATTTGGATTATACGTAAAGTAGCTTCTCGTAATTCCTTGGATCGTATAGTTATTGAACTGTTTCAGTTTGTCATTATTGAAATTGTTAGCAACCGTGAACTTAAATTTTTCAGTGGTATGAACTATGGCTAATTTGTATTGACTACTGTTGCGATCAAAATCATAGTTATTACTGAACCGGCGGTCCAATTGATTATAATTCCCCTGTCCATCATTATTGAAAGATTCCACTAAAGAACTACTGCTGCTCTGCTCAATTCCTGTTCCGACAACAAGATTCCAAATTTTGGATAAGGGTTCGGTATAGGAAATTGAAGCACTCAGCACATCGCTTGTATTATTGCGCACCTTACTTTGATCTGTCAATGAATCTGTTTTTAGGCCATAATTTCTCAGATCGGAGTTGAGATGCCCAGTACCTTTCATCTCATTTCTTTTCCATTGACCATCAAATGTAAAAGAGCGTCCTTTTTTCTTGAATTTATGGGTAAAATAGGCGCTAAAGTTGAACTCGTTGATGTTATTTTTCACCAATTCCCTTGTATTCTCGGCAATGGTTGTATCTGCGTCTTGGCCAAACTGATAAGCTTCACGTTTGTTATCTGACCAAAGATTCTTTCTTGATGCTCCACCTCGTATGGTCAGCAGATTTGATGAATCTAATTTCAGATCATATTTCAGATTGGCACGATGCTGGTCATTTTCAGTATCGACATTCTTCACTGATTTGTTATTGATCAAACCGCTCATAATCGTTTCATCATTTCCATCGCTGCTCAATCGTCCATATTTGTAATTCATGTTAACTGTATGTTTATCCTTATCAAATTTATCCGAGAAGTTAACGCCCGAATTTATAGCCTTAGGTACACCAACTACCCCTTCTCCTGAAAAAGGATCTGTAAAACTGGACCAGCTCATCGATCCGTCTTCACCATAAGATACCCCCGAATCACCACCATACTTTTGTGCATCCTGCCAATTCATGCTCGTTGTACCATTGTTACCAAAAAGCCCATATAAGGATATTTTCTGTGCTCCCTTAAATTTGTTCAGCATCAATTGCCCCATATAGTAGTCGTCGGTTCCCACTCCAACAAGTGCTTTCCCAAACATACCGTTTTTGGAACCGTCCTTCAACTTAACATTGATGGTTTGCTCACGCTGACCATCATCCACCCCAGTTCGCTCGGCCTGTTCTGATTTTTTCTCGTAAACCTGAACTTTATCCACCATATCCGATCGGATATTGCGCGTCACCAAGGTCGGATCGTCGCCAAAAAACTCCTCTCCGTCTACCAATACTCTCTTCACTGTTTTACCTTGTGCAGTAATCTTTCCGGACGCATCAACGGTGATTCCGGGCAAAGCTTTTAGCAAATCTTCGACCTTGGCATTTTTTTCCACTTTAAAGCTACCGGCATCATAGTCTGTGGTATCGCCTTTAATTGTAATCGGAATACGGCCAGTAACGATAACCTCTTGTAATAATGTAGCTGTATTTGTCATACCAATAGCCAATCTGGAGTAATCCACACCAGGTTGAATCTCCGTATAAAAATCGCCATACTTGGGATAACTCACAATCAGCACATAAGATCCTGTATCGGGCTTGGCTAAGGAAAACAGACCATTTTCGTCAGATCTCGTAAAGCCTGTTAATATAGAGTCTTTAGCAGTCAACAGCATGATTGTTGCGTCTGATAACTTTAATTGGTCCTTTACATCACTTATTTTTCCAGCAATCTTGGATTGACCTAAGGCCAGACCAGGAATAGCAAAAATAAAAAATAAGAGCATTTGTAAAACTCTTCTCATAAAATTGTTGGATAGTGAATTATTATAAATATAACATTAGTAGATAAAACCAATGTTTTGTTACAGTAAATTTAATTTTATTTCTTGAAAGATGGATTCTCGCATCTAGCTCAAGTAATCGACGGAAACAAGAAAGTCCATTTCGCAAAAACTCAGATCCTGTATATTCTACCAAAAAAGGACTTTTTACGATAATGGATAATGTTTCTTCTGTTGCATATAGATCAACTGCCACAACTGGAGACAGAAGAAACATATCAACACGGCAAAAGATATTTGGCAAGCTATCCCACTATAATTTTTAAGATTTGGGTTTATGTCCGCCAGTTCAATTTTGGCCATGAGATAGTTATTCAACATGATTCCGCAAACGGTTCCCAGGAGAAAAAATGTAATTGCATATTTTTTATTTGACAGCGCTTTCTCTCTATTTTTCTCAAGTGCTGCAATACTACCCATGATCCGTTGTTCAAAATCGTCGAATGGCACTTCTACTTTGCTCATTTGCATAACCTTACTGAATTTTTCATGCTGCTTATCCATAATATTCTGCTTTTTTAATTAACTGACTCAATATGATCTGCATATTTTTACGGCCCCGGTGCAAGATCACTTTTGTATTTGCTAATGTCCACCCCATAATTTCCTGAATTTCATCCATCGACTGTTCTTCGAGATAGAATAAGCGTAACGCAACAGACTCCCGGGCAGGCAGAATAGTGAGTGCATCGTTGATCATTTCTTTTCTTTCATGTTCGATTATTTCATCCAATACAGAATCCTCATGCGACGTGTCATGATGGGATAGATCAAAATTGACCAGGTCTAGTTTCTTATGGCGAATGGCATTAAAAGCCACATGCACCACAATCCGGTAAAACCAGGTACTAAATTTGGATTTTCCTTTAAAGGATGACAGCGATTGATAGCACTTTATAAATGCTTCCTGAACGGCATCTTCTGCCAAATGCTCTTCCTTTACAATAGAAAGAGCGACAGAAAATGCCATATCCTTATACGTTTTTATAAAATAACGATAAGACTCCACGTCACCTGACAGAACTTTCCGAATATAGATCTCATCCATTGGTGGGTTAAATATCGCGTTTTTTATCCAATCGGTTAGCAATTATCATTGCAAGCCCTGCAGAAATAATCAAAATTGCTACGGCGAGTGAATCCGGCAAATCAGTCTTGATATAATTGTCCAATACACCGACAATGAATAAACCAATTCCGATACCTAGAACCAAAATCCCCGGCTTTTGCCAATCTATAGGCTCCCTTTTTCTGCTCTCGCCGGGAACATGTACTGCGGTACTCCGATAGCGCATAATAAAATAAACACACAGGGTGATACATGTAAATAACCCGATCCCCAAAATGGCTCCTACTGATTGCTTTTCCATAATTATTTGAATTAGTTTACTCATTAGTCACCATCATTCCCGAAAAGGTTACAACAAATTGAGTTAAATGTGTCGATTTGTGTAAATTTGTTTCAAACACAAACAATATGCAAAACATTAAAGAATATGTAGAAGCAAACAAGCAACGTTTTTTAGATGAGTTGTTTGATTTATTGCGTTTACCGTCAGTAAGTGCTGATCCTAAATTTAAAGGAGATGTGGAGAAGACTGCTGAATTTGTTGCTCAGAAATTGCGTGAAGCAGGAGCCGACAATGTAGAAGTTTGTCCTACTGCTGGTAATCCAATCGTTTATGGAGAAAAAATTATTGACCCGGCGCTACCTACTGTATTGACTTATGGGCATTACGACGTACAACCTGCTGATCCATATGAGTTGTGGGATACCCCTCCTTTCGAACCGACAGTCCGTGATGGCAAAATTTATGCACGTGGTTCTGCCGACGACAAGGGTCAATTTTATATGCATGTAAAAGCCTTCGAATACATGATTAAAAATAATGCCTTGGCATGTAACGTCAAATTTATGATTGAGGGTGAAGAGGAAGTTGGCTCAGTCAATTTAGGTACCTTCGTTAAAGAAAATACAGAAAGACTGAAAGCTGATGTTATCGTTATTTCGGACACATCGATGATTAGCATGGAGCAACCTTCCTTAGAAACTGGCTTACGTGGGCTTTCTTATGTCGAAGTGGAAGTTACTGGTCCGAACAGAGATCTACACTCCGGCGTATATGGAGGAGCTGTTGCCAATCCGGCGACAATATTAGCAAAACTGATCGCGTCGTTACATGATGAGAACAATCATATCGCTATTCCAGGATTCTATGATGACGTTGTCGAATTAACTACTGAAGAACGCAAAGCATTAAATGAAGCGCCTTTTGACATTGAAGAATACAAAGCAGACCTTGGTATTCAAAATGTCTGGGGAGAGAAAGGCTTTACGACACTAGAACGTACCGGTATTCGCCCAACCTTAGAAGTAAATGGCATTTGGGGTGGATATATTGGTGAAGGGGCCAAAACCGTATTGCCTTCGAAAGCGAATGCAAAAATCTCCATGCGCCTTGTGCCAAACCAAAACTCCCAACGTATTACAGAACTTTTCAAAAAACATTTTGAAGCTATTGCCCCAGATTATGTGAAGGTAGAGGTCAAACCTCACCATGGTGGTGAACCAGTTGTGACACCGACCGACAGCGTCGCTTACAAAGCTGCAGAAAAAGCCCTGCATGAAACATTTGGTGTTCAGCCTATCCCTACACGTGGCGGCGGTTCTATTCCAATCGTTGCTCTTTTTGAAGAAGTACTGGGTTTAAAAACAGTGCTTTTGGGCTTTGGCTTGGATAGCGACAACCTACACTCGCCAAATGAAAAATATGGTATTGTGAATTACCTCATGGGAATTTCAACAATTCCATTATTTCATAAATATTACGCAGAACTAAGTAAATAATTTAGTTTTTCATTAGATAAAGGGTTATTTTTAAATTTTAGAAATAACCTTTTATCGTTTTATGGATTTTGATTTTCGCTTAATTGTTTTTTATACTGCAGCTCAACACCTTAATTTCACCAAAACTGCTTCGGCACTTTTCATCTCGCAACCTGCAGTAAGCAAAAATATCCAAGAACTGGAAAAGAAACTCGGAGTACCGCTCTTCGAAAGAAAGGGAAACAACCTCAACCTCACTGATTCAGGTCAAATTTTATATAAATATGCCCAACAGATTATTACGCTGTATAATCAGGCTGGCCAAGAAATACAAGAATTGCAGGAAGGCCGAAAAGGAAAACTTATTTTAGGGGCTAGTACAACTATTTCTCAATACGTTTTACCAGCTTTACTTGCCGACTTTCTAACGCAATATCCTAACAATCGCATCGAGTCTTTTCAATCCAATAGCCGCAGCATTGAAGAACAACTTATCGATAAAACATTGGACCTAGGTATTACTGAAGGTTCTACAGACAATAGAGCCCTGAAATATATTCCTTTTATGAAGGATGAGCTCGTCCTAGTCACAAATAGCAAAAACCCACTATTAGCACAATTAAAAAAACCTGCATTGTCAGACATGACACGACTGCCTTTGGTACTACGCGAACAAGGTTCGGGGACACGAACAATTATTGAGAACGCACTAAAAGATAATCGCATTAACTTATCAGCAGTACATATAGAAATGATCTTACCTTCAACAGAGAGTATAAAAGGCTACCTAGCCCGTCGCGACAGCTTCGCTTTTTTGTCTATTCATACGGTTCAAAAAGAAGTATTAAATAATTTGCTGACCATTATCGATATTCCACAACTGAAAATAGAACGTTACTTTTATTTTACCCATTTGTATGGAGGTCTTTCGGGCACGCCTAATCAGTTTCTACAATTCTGCCTGCGACAAAACTTCGGGTTATAACTAAAGGTTATATCTCATAAAAAAACGGGGTTTTAATTTCGGGGTTGAGGCAACTAGATTTGTACAAATAAATTAGTGTAATGGATTATAAAAGTCTGACAAATTATTTAAAAGCCCTAAGCTGGATCATTGTCGCATTGATCATTACGTGTACAACTTTATGTGTATTTCCGTTAAAATATGAGGGACATCAAAGAGAACCAGATTCTCTTGAAATACGCAACGACTCGCTTGTTACCCACGTTTCCCAATTCAAAGGAATTTCCTTCAATGATAATCCCGAGGGCGAAATGGCCCGTTATGGTGAACATCTAATTAAAAGAACCTACGATTATTTTTATGATGGGGAAGTCAAAATAGGGAACAAGCTTGCCTGTAGCAGCTGCCATCTCAATGGTGGCACAAAAGCTTTTGCGGCTCCATATGTTGGTCTCACGAATGTTTTCCCAACATATATCGCACGGGAAAATAAGATTGAATCACTCGAAGAACGTATTAATGGTTGTTTTGAGCGAAGCATGAACGGCCGAGCCATACCAGAAAACAGCAAAGAGATGAGAGCTATCGTCACCTATATTAAGAATATTAGCGTAAATACCGTTAACAAGGGTCGGCTGGCAGGTCAAGGATTTATTAAAATGGATATTCCCAACCGCGCTGCAAACTTGAAACATGGTCAGCTGGTTTTTGAGAACAAGTGTACAAGCTGTCATGGAAAGGATGGACAAGGTCTTCCGCAAGTGGCTGGAAAAGGATATCAATATCCTCCCTTATGGGGAAAAGATAGCTACAATGATGGTGCTGGAATGGCACGATTACTTACCGCTACCCGTTTTATCAAAGCTAATATGCCTTTGGGCGCAACTTATGACGCACCGCAATTGAAGGACGATGAGGCCTATGATGTCGCAGCATATATCAATTCTTTCGATAGGCCCCAAAAATCAAATAAGCAATTGGACTATCCCAATCTAAACAGAAAGCCCAAAGACAGCCCATACCCCCCGTACGCCGATAACATAAGCATAGAACAACATAAACGCGGTCCTTATAATTTCTAACCGTAGACACCCCATTAAATCAATAATAAATATGAAAAAACAATTTACAATCGCTTGTATTCTTTTAGCGATAACGACTATACAAGCGAAAGCACAGGAAAACAAATTGTTGCTCAATAATCAGCAATACACTGGTGCTGTTGCAAAGAAAAAAACGTATAAAGCGATCTATCAGTTGGACAGTAATGATCCAAAAACAATTGAAAAAGCAATCCGTAATATTAACAATGTATTAAAAGACCCGCGATTAAAGGGGCACTTGCAGGTTGAATTAGTTGCATTTTCTGGTGGTACAGAAGCTTACTTAAAAAAGAACAGTCAGTATGAGAAACCATTGAAGGATCTGGTAGAGAAAGGTGTTATCATAGCCCAATGCTTAAATACTTTGGAAGAGAAACATATTGCCAAAGAAGAGCTATTTGATTTTATAGGCTACGTACCCAGTGGCAATGGTGAATTAATCTTACGAGCAAATGAAGGTTGGGTTATCGTTAAACCATAAGTATAATGAAAAATTTTCTACTGCTTGGTCTAACAATCGCATTATTGGGAGCTCAGGAAATTAAAGCACAAGAGCATCGTTTTGACCCACCTTGGAATAATCCACCCGAATCGGCGCTGAATTTTACGGTACCCGGGATAGATAATATTCCAGACTTATATGGTGATATCGAAAATCCGCAGCTTACCGTTTTTTTCGCGGGCAATCAATTTATGGTGGTCGATGATCTACTTGCATCATTCAAAAAAGAATACCCACAATACGAGCGTATTTTTGTTGAAACACTCCCACCAGGCATTTTAGCTAAGCAGATTAAAGGCGGATCAATCACGATAGGTAATCTACGCCTTACACATAAGCCAGATATTTATACCGCAAGTAAAAGAGCGATCAATGAAATGGCAGATTATTTCAGCTATACACAGGTTTATTGCTACAACAATATCTGTTTAATGGTTCCAGCAGGAAATCCTGGCAATGTCAGCACATTGAATGATCTGGGAAAGGAAAATATTCGTATTAGCATGCCTAACCCTCAATGGGAAGGAATCGGTGAACAGATCAAAGCATCCTATAAAAAAGCGGGCGGCGAACAACTCGTCAAGAAAATCATGGAAGATAAGGTCAAAGATGGCAGTACTTACCTAACCAAGATTCACCATCGCGAGAGCCCTATGCGGATATTATACAATCAGGCAGACGCGGCTCCAGTCTGGACTTCAGAAGTAGTATACCAAAAACTCATTGGTCATCCTGTTGAAGGAATTATCATTCCGGATGCTTACAACACTAATGCAAGCTACGTTGCTGCTAAGTTAAAAAAAGCGCCACATCCCCGGGCTGCCGATGACTTTTTAAAATTCATGAAATCGCCGACAGCGAAGTTCATTTACAGAAAATACGGCTTCACAGTAGACTAAAAAAGAAAATGGGTAATTAATTATCCATTTTCTTTCTTTACTTTAGGTCAAAATTAGTTGACTTGTATGATCCTATTGCTTAAAAAAATCCATCGGTATTGGTACTTTATCAGCGTTCTCCTTGTTTTCGTCCTATTTTTCCCTTATATCTATTTTTTAGCACGGCGTCCCGAAATAAACTATGCCAAAATTGCGCGGATGAGACGCTGGGTATCAGTTGGTGGGTCGGCACTGGCCGGTGTATTTTTTAAGGTCAGCTATGAATCAAAAATAGATTGGAACCGTTCCATGGTACTGTGTCCCAATCATACTTCAGTCCTGGATATAACAGCCCTCACCTATTTGTGCCCCGCCCCTTTTTCATTTATCGGAAAAGCTTCACTACTTAAAAATCCGGTGACACGAATTTTTTTCAAAACAATAGACATCCCCGTCACTAGAAGAAGTAAAGTATCGTCATTCAAGGCATTCCAGCGCGCCAATGAACTTGTGCAAAATGGCCGAAGTGTCGTTATCTTTCCAGAAGGAAAAATTGACGATAGTTTTCCACCTCAGATACACAAATTTAAATCTGGTGCCTTTCGTATCGCGATTCAGAACGATGTACCCACGGTTCCAATTATTATAGAAAATGCTTGGGATATCTTCTTCGATGACGGTTCGAAAAGGGGATCTCGACCAGGAATTGTTAAAATACATGTGTTCAATCCGATAGAGACCAAAGATTTTAACGATGATAATGCAGCAGAATTGGAGAAAGTGGTCTATGAGAAAATGCAATCCTATTGGATTATGAAGAATAAATCGTATTTTCATAACCTAGAGAATCTCCAAAAAATATGTCAGGAAAGATCTTAATCGAAATCAAGGATATTGCAAGAGAATACCAGATTGGCGCTGAAACAATTCATGCTTTAAGCTCTGTAACGCTCAATATCCATAAAGGAGAATTTGTCGCCTTAATGGGGCCCTCGGGCTCAGGAAAATCCACGTTAATGAATATTCTTGGCTGCTTGGATACACCAAGCCGGGGAGATTACATCCTCAATGGAATTAATGTTAGCGAGATGACTGACGATGAACTTGCGGAAGTAAGAAATAAAGAGATTGGTTTTGTCTTTCAAACATTTAATCTTTTACCTAAGAATACAGCACTTGAAAACGTAGCTCTCCCGCTTATTTATGCGGGGTATACTAAGGTTAAGCGGGAAGAAAAAGCCACTGCTGCACTAGAAAGCGTGGGCTTAGGACATCGTATGGACCATAGGCCCAATGAACTTTCGGGAGGACAACGACAACGTGTTGCTGTTGCAAGAGCACTAATTAACGATCCATCCATTATTCTTGCCGATGAGCCAACAGGAAACCTCGACACAAAAACGTCCATTGAAATTATGGGCCTACTTGAAGAAATTCATTCTAGAGGTAATACCATCATTCTAGTCACACACGAAGAAGATATCGCGTTACATGCACACCGTATTGTACGTATGCGGGATGGGCTGATTGAAAATGATTATCCTAACCCCGATATTAAATCAGTGTCCCCAAGATTGAATGCTTTAAATGAAAAGGGAAGTGATTTCGAGAATATTTAAAAATATTATAAAACTATAAATCAACAACTTACATTAAACCCTCAAAAATAACATGCAATTTACTTGCTTAAGTTAAATTAAATCATAGTTTTGCGAAAATAGAGAACTTAAATTGTTTTTATATGTATTGGACATTAGAATTAGCTTCGCATCTAGAAGATGCACCGTGGCCAGCAACAAAAGATGAATTAATCGATTACGCTATTCGTTCGGGTGCACCTGTTGAGGTGATTGAAAACTTACAATCTCTTGAGGATGATGGCGAGCCATATGAAAATATCGAAGAAATTTGGCCCGACTATCCAACAAAAGACGATTTCTTCTTCAATGAAGATGAATACTAAAAAATAAAAAACGCCTTTAAAATAAAGGCGTTTTTTATTAAAGGCTGCTCCTGCCATTCGTAGACGATACAGTGTAGCTCATATGGTGTCTCACAAAGGTTTTTATGCTATAGTTTTAATCCATTTTAATAAAGACAAGTCTCATAGGTATGAAGATAAAATTAAAGCTATTATTGTTTTTGTTTATACGCTGTATGGTCTGCCCAAGCTCATTTGCGCAAGAACAACAAATTGCCAATAAAAATATTGTTGTTTTAAAAAGGTTTGTCCAACGTCTACATGATCATAATCTAGCTACCGATGTTATTCTAAGTCAAGACCTAATAACATCAGAAAAACAAGAAGAAGATATGCAGGAGTACTTATTGGCGAGTATCGACGAAATCAGGATAAATATACAAAGTAAGGATATTGAAAAATTGGAATATCTCAGCTTTGATCAAGCGGGAAGGAAAGAAACAAGCGATATAGATCTAGAAGGTATTGATCCGCAGCAAGTTTACTTTGTCAAATATCTCAAACGTTTTGTATTTGCTGTAGTCATTCGTGATAAAAAAATTGCATCGCTCACATTAGTCTCTAAAGGCAATAACAAAGCCCATTTTGTTTTTTATTAATTTCTCTTAAGATCTTATACCTAGGTCATTTTATATCACTTATTTAAATATCGCTATCAAAGAAAAATTCAAGTAGTCTTTTGACACTATATTGTATAGCATAATTATAAGCAATAGGAGGGTAATGATGCTTCCTTAAAAATTTTTCAATAAAAACACTTGCATTTTATAATTCTATCAACCATATTTGTATTAATAAAAATAACAATGATAATAACTGTATCAAATAAAGCTTGGTGGTGGCGCAACGGATAACGTTGTGGCAAAATCCTATTGCATTATTTGATTAATACATCAAGATATGATGGGCTTGCCTAAATTAGGTAAGCCTTTTTTTATTTAAATTAACCATGAAAGAAATTTTAGCTCATTTATTTGAATACAAGACATTTTCTCGGCAAGAAGCCTACGAAATCCTCACCAACATTACGATGGGCAAATATGACAGCCACCAGATTGCTGCTTTTATGACGGCCTACGGTATGCGAAGTATCCGTGTTGAAGAGCTCGGGGGATTTAGAGATGCGATGTATGACTTATGCCTCAAACTGGAGTTTAGCGGTTATAATTTAATTGACCTTTGTGGTACTGGTGGTGATGGTAAAAATACTTTCAATATCTCAACGATAGCATCTTTTGTTACAGCTGGAGCTGGTTACCACGTCGCGAAGCACGGTAACATCGGCGTCTCCTCAAGCTGTGGGTCATCCAATGTCATGGAATATTTAGGTTATCGATTTAGCAACGATAAATCTGAACTACAACGTCAGCTTGATGAGGCCAATATTTGTTTTCTACATGCACCGCTGTTTCATCCGGCCATGAAAACCGTTGCTCCAATACGTCGTGCGCTAGGCGTTAAGACATTCTTTAACATGCTTGGACCATTGACAAATCCGGCCAATCCAAGATTTCAATCTGTTGGTGTATTTAGTTTAGAATTAGCAAGACTGTATGGATATTTATATCAAAACACCAATAAACAATATTCCATTATTCATGCTTTAGATGGATATGATGAGATATCCATGACTGGCGATTTCAAGATAATCAATAATCAAGGGGAGAATTACTACAGTATGGAAGATCTCGGTTTTGAGACGGTTTCAGCGCATGAGTTAACCGGGGGAGACAGCGTAGCAGACGCTGCCAAAACATTTTTATCTATCTTGAATAACAAGGGGACAGATGTACAAAATAATATTGTTTTGACCAATGCTGCCTTTGCTATTAAAACATTTAATCCCGAAAAATCTTTCGGTGACTGTTTTTATGAAGCTGAAAGCTCATTGATGGAAGGCAAAGCTTTGCGAAGCTTCCAAAAACTAATTAAAAAATAAGATGGCGATCAAAATAAAAGTTTGTGGTATGAAATATTCCGACAATATAGCGGCTGTAGCTTCTCTGGGAGTGGACTATATGGGATTTATATTTTATGATCAATCCAAACGTTATGTTGGCGAAAACTCTTCAATATATATAAAGGAGCTTGAGAACCTAAACAAGGTTGGAGTTTTCGTCAATGCAAGCCTGTCAGAAATTCTTGTTAAAAAAACTGAATTTAAATTAAATGTAATTCAGCTACATGGAGATGAATCTGCAGAATTCTGCCGCGAATTGAAAGAAAAATCAAAAGCTACGATCGTTAAAGCTTTCGGAGTAGATCAAGACTTTGATTGGATAGCTTTGGATTCTTACGCTAATATTGTAGATTACTTTTTATTTGATACGAAAAGCAATTCCTACGGCGGTACGGGATTACAATTTGACTGGTCCCTATTGGACCAATACACACTTATCACGCCCTATTTTCTGAGCGGTGGTTTGGACGCTGAAAATATCAAAACAGCGCTAGAAAGAAATGATCCTCGGCTATACGCCCTGGATTTAAATTCAAAATTTGAAGTAGAACCCGGGTTAAAAGATATTGATCTATTAAGCCAAAGTATAAATACTATTAAAAATGAGTATATATCAAGTCAATGAAAAAGGATATTATGGCCCATTTGGAGGAGCCTATATCCCTGAGATGCTCTATCCAAATGTGAAGGAGCTACGTGAAGAATATCTCAAGATTATCGAAGAAGAGAGCTTTCAGGAGGAATTTAATCAACTGCTCAGCGATTATGTTGGACGTCCATCTCCCTTATATCATGCCAAGCGTCTATCGGAAAAATATGGAACTACCATTTACTTAAAACGTGAGGATCTTAACCATACCGGAGCCCATAAAATCAATAATACCATTGGCCAAATTCTATTAGCAGAACGCTTGGGTAAAAAGCGTATCATCGCAGAGACCGGTGCAGGGCAGCATGGTGTTGCCACCGCTACAGTGTGTGCACTAAAAGGGATACAATGTGCGGTTTATATGGGTGAAATTGATATTCAACGCCAAGCTCCAAACGTTGCACGGATGAAGATGATGGGAGCCGAAGTTATCCCAGCGACATCAGGGTCAAAAACACTAAAAGATGCTACAAATGAAGCGTTAAGGGATTGGATAAACAATCCTGTCGACACCCATTATATCATTGGCTCTGTTGTAGGCCCACACCCTTATCCTGATATGGTTGCTCGGTTTCAGTCTATTATTTCTGCAGAAACGAAAAAACAGCTCTTCACAAAGACGGGAAAAGAAAATCCAGATATAGTGTTGGCGTGTGTCGGAGGAGGCTCCAACGCCGCAGGTATGTTCTATCACTATCTGGATGAAGAATCAGTTCAATTGTATGCTGTCGAGGCCGCTGGCCACGGTGTTGATTCAGGCGAATCCGCTGCTACAACAGCGTTAGGAAAAGAAGGAGTCTTGCATGGAAGTCGCTCCATCCTTATGCAAACAGCAGATGGTCAGGTCATAGAACCGTATTCCATATCCGCTGGGCTCGACTATCCCGGAATTGGCCCGCAGCACGCCTGGTTATTCAAATCTGGTAGAGGCAGCTACGTTAGTGTGACTGACGACGAAGCCATGCGTGCAGGCCTTGAACTTACGCGATTAGAAGGTATCATACCGGCAATTGAAAGTGCCCACGCGCTCGCTTATTTAGAGAAAATTCCTTTTAAAGGTGATGAGACCGTCGTTATCTGTCTTTCTGGCCGCGGCGATAAGGATCTGGATAATTATATGAAATACTTTGATTTTTAAGTCATGAATACAATTGAAAAAAAAGAAGGTACTCCCCTTTTATCGATATATTTTACAGCTGGGTATCCAACATTGGACAGTACAATAAGTATTGCCAAGAAATTGGAAGAAGCCGGAGCGGACTTTCTGGAAATTGGTTTTCCCTATTCCGATCCTGTTGCGGACGGACCTGTCATTCAGCACAGTTCAGAAATTGCTTTGGCAAACGGTATGACGCTAGAAAAGCTGTTCGACCAATTGAATGACCTCCGTGAGCATATCAGCATCCCTGTATTTCTCATGGGATATTTTAATCCTGTGCTACAATTTGGTGTTGAAAAATTTTGTGAAGCATGTAAAAATGTAGGTGTAAACGGAGTGATTATACCGGATCTACCCATGGATGAATATGAAGACTTTTATAAAGAAACATTCGAGAAAAATGGAGTTGCCAATGTATTTATTGTAACACCACAGACATCGACAGAACGAATCAGAAAAATAGACAGCCTTTCTAAGAGTTTTATTTATTTACTTTCTTCAAATGCCACAACGGGTAAAACACTCGATGTCGGAGACAATACCGCAGCTTACTTCAAGCGGGTAAATGACCTTCAATTAAAAAACCCCTTGATCGTCGGCTTCGGTATTTCTGATAAAACAACCTTTCAAAAGGCAACTAGAGATACTGCAGGAGCTATCATAGGCACCGCATTTGTTAAACGGTTAAAAGATCAGGATTACCTCAACCAAATCCCATCATTTATCTCGTCCATCAAAGCTTAATCCACAAGCTAAAAATTAGCAAAACATTATTTTTTTAATAAGCGTTCGATCTAAATTCTTTTTTCTTGGATCGAACGCTTATTTTTAAGGCAGTTTTGAAGATATATTTTTTTTCAAAGCGAATAACTTTGCTGTCTTGATTCACCAAGGAATAAAACAGCCAGGCGATCAATACTGATATAACCATGGATACTCGACGAGATTTTTTAAAAAAAGCAGCTATGCTTGCTGGAGGGGCCTCTCTCTCCCATGTTATTCCATCCGCTATTGCAAAGGCAATGGCCATAAATCCAGCATTGGGCAGCACGTTTTATGATGCCGAGCACGTGGTTTTATTAATGCAGGAAAACCGTTCATTTGATCATGCCTTTGGGACACTGCGTGGTGTAAGAGGTTTTAATGATCCTAGAGCTATCCGGCAACCCAATCGGAATAAAGTCTGGTTTCAGACGCAAAAATCCGGAGAAACGTTTGCTCCTTTTCGATTGGATATCAAAGATTCAAAAATTACCTGGATGGGCTGTCTCCCACACAGCTGGACCGATCAAACCGACGCAAGAAATAATGGTAAAATGAACAGATGGCTGGATGTCAAACGTTCCGGATTTAAAGAATTTGCCAATCTGCCTTTAACTATGGGGTATTATACCCGTGAAGATATTCCTTTTTACTATTCACTGGCAGACTGTTTCACTATTTGCGATCAGCACTTTTGTTCAAGTATCACCGGTACTAATCCCAATAGACTTTACTTCTGGACTGCTAATATCAGAGAAAATCTGACGGGAAAAGCTTTAGTTTGGAATGGCGACTCCGAGTTTAGTGGCAAGGCGACATGGACAACCTTTCCCGAACGCCTTTCCGAATTAGGTGTAGACTGGAAGATCTATCAAAATGAAATTTCTTCGAGCAGTGCGGGATATAGTGGTGAAGCAAACAGCTGGTTAGCTAATTTTGGCTGCAATCCAATGGAGTACTTTCGACAATATCAGGTCAAATATCATCCGCGCTACCGTCAGCTTCTTACTTTAAAAAAGGAAGATCTCGAGCGTAAAATGAACGAAACAACAGCTGTCGACACACGTGAAAAATTAAATAAAGAGCTCAAGCATATCCAAGAGGAACTACAGTTATATACCGCCGAGAACTTTGAGAAGCTTGACGAGCGGACAAAAGATATTCATCGCCGTGCTTTTGTTAACAACAGCGCACAGTCCGATTACATGGAATTAGAAACTATGCAGTATCAGGAAGGGGATCAACAGCGAAAGTTACTGATTCCTAAAGGCGATGTTCTTTATCAGTTCCGAAAAGATGTTGAGGAGGGTAAACTTCCCACGGTATCTTGGTTAGCTCCACCGCAGCTTTTTTCTGACCATCCCGATTCTCCTTGGTTTGGAGCATGGTATGTTAGCGAAATTATGGACATTCTTACCCAGAATCCAGAAGTTTGGAAAAAAACAGTCTTTATACTTACCTATGACGAGAATGATGGATATTTTGATCACTTTGCACCTTTTACAGCACCAAATCCTAACGAAATAGAAAGTGGGAAAGTATCAGATGGAATAAATCCTGCGCTAGAATTTGTACGTCGTGATGAGCAATATTATCCTGAAAGCGGAAGAGAAAGCAATATAGGTCTCGGTTATCGTGTACCGATGATCATAGCTTCTCCATGGACCAGAGGTGGCTGGGTTAATTCGCAAGTATTTGACCATACCTCCAGTTTACAATTCCTAGAGAAATTTATAACATATAAAACCAAGAAAGAGGTAAAGGAGACCAACATCAGCACTTGGCGACGTACCGTATGTGGAGACTTAACTTCGGCATTTAGACCCTACCATGGTGAAACTATGAATAAACCAATGGTACTTGAACGAGAGCCTTTTATCCAAGAGATCCACCAAGCAAAATTTAAAGGCGTTCCCATGGGCTTTAAAGCGCTTGATCAATCGGAAATCACACAAATTGAACAAGCCCCTAGTAGTTCGCCCTATTTCCCAAAACAAGAAAAGGGGCTTCGGGATTCGTGTATCCTTCCTTATGAACTTTATGTACATGGCGAATACCAACCCAAAGGGAATTATTGGGTCACATTTGAGGCTTCAAATAAAATCTTTGGCGAGCATTCAGCGGGTTCGCCTTTTACAGTCTACCATGCGGCTGACTACAAAGGAGAAGTTGGAACCTCAAGAAATTATGCTATTTCTCCAGGAGACAGTGTAACAGACCTTTGGTCACTAAACGACTTCGAAAAAGAAATATATCATCTCGAAATTCACGGTCCAAATGGATTTTATCGCAAATTTAAAGGCGATGCGAATAATCCACATGTAAAGATACGATGCACCTATGAAAAATGTAAAAATGAATCAGCATTTAGTGGCCGTTTATCTTTCTCCTGTACAAATCATGGAAAAACAGCTCAACAACTTATGTTTGAAGATATCAGCTATGGTCAGAAAAAAAAGACTGTGAAAATTAAAGCTGGACAAGTTATCATCATACATTTTGACTTGGCTAATCAACACTTTTGGTATGACTTCCGACTCACTTGCGCTGGCTTTCCAAACTTTGTGGAACACTATGCCGGTCGTGTCGAGATTGGAAATGCAGGAAAAAGCGATCCCTTATTCAATCGATAAACAAAGAGAAGGGCTGTTCAAAAAGACTGGATAGCCCACGTTTATTCGACTTTGCTGCTGACCCACAAAATTTCCTGACTAAACCGCTTTAATACATTCATTCGTAACAATTACAAAACGATTAATCTCGAATACAAAATACAAGAATACGGTTACCTTCAGCAGAGATAAAGCACATTCAAGTCACAAACTACACCGAAAGAAGATCCGATACGTTATTCCTGTATACGACGAGCGAGATGGTAGAAGCCCTTATATAATAGTACTGCCCCAACAATCAAAAAGCTAGCTAATAAATATGAGCCGACCGAATTGATAAATAATACATACATAACTCTGGTTATTTTTGGTTTTTCATTTGTGTCTACAAGTTATAACATTTATCCAAAATTTTATAAAAAAAAATTGCATATTTTCTGTATTTTTGTCTTGATGAAGAAAATCGCACTATTTATCGGCTTATTTTTCTATTTGCTCGCAGCAAGTGGTGCCTCAGTGCATCTTCATTTTTGCCAAGGGGAAACACAAAGTGTCTCGTTATCGGAAAGCCATAATATAGCCTGCCCTCTTTGTGTCAAGTCTACAAAAAAACAGCAGAAACACTGTCATGAAACAGGAAGCTGTAAAGATGTTAAGATCGAAGCACAGAAGGTCGACAACTTCAGCAGAGTAACACAAAATCTTGATTTTAATACTTTTTCTCCCGCAATAATTACGCTTCATTGGATACTTAATTATTATCATTTCTCTGGGGAGGAAGACGATTTTTCTAAACTAAAGTATACCGGTTTTGCGAGCTACAATAGACAGAGCCCTCCTGTTTTTATTCTCAATCAAAATTTTAGAATTTAATATCACCTCTTTTCACTGAACGCAGTTCACTTTCTTGAATTGATTTAAACGCAGTATAATTTTTATATTTTCATAAGAATGGCAGACTGTTATTCCCAACAATCATCTTTCCGTAGCGTATCACGGAACAAAAAAAGCGGATTTTAAATCGTTCAGCAAAAAAATTGTAGAACTGAAAAAAATAAATCCGTACTCCTTGCATATGGTTGCGCGATATCATGGAGGTAAAAATTAAATGCTAGTTGAAGCGAATACTCTTAATTAAAATGATGAATCGAATTTTCAAAAAAATATATACGACAACCATTCTAACCTTATTTTTTCTGGCATTTGTACAGGCACAGACCGACAGTACGAGGACGCTTACCGTAGCTGGGAATTGTGCCATGTGTAAAAAACGCATTGAAACCGCAGCGAAAATGCATGGTGTAGAAACGGCCGTTTGGAATACAGGAGACAACCTCTTGCAAATCAGATATAACTCCCAAAAAGTTCAGCTGGAGACAATCAAGAAAAATATCGCTCAAGTTGGCCATGATGTAGACAACTTAGTTGCCACTGATGAATCCTATGCTAAGCTCCATGAATGTTGTATGTATCCGCGATTGGAAAATGGCAAAATACCCGAAAAGAAAACTATAACAACCGATAACCATGACCATCCACATACAGTAACCGGTGTGGTCGTTGAAGAAAACCAAAAGGGGGATCTTAAACCCATTGTTGGAGCCAATTTACACTGGGCCAACCTGCCTACCAAAAATACAAGGACAAACGAAAATGGCGTTTTTAAATTAGACCATAAAGAAGGATTCGACAAATTGGTGGTAAGTTACGTTGGAATGAAACCTGACACCATCACCATCAAAGATCTGCATGAAGTCATTATGATTACAGCAAAGGGTAATGTGTTGATGGAAGTTGAGGTTAAAGGAACACGACGCTCAAATTACATCGACCGTATGACACCTGCACGATTAGAAGTTCTCACGGGAAAAGAGCTCTTTAAAGCAGCTTGCTGTGATTTAAGCGAAAGCTTTGAAACTAACGCTTCTGTCGATGTTGTCAGTGCTGATGCTGTAACAGGTAGTAAACAGATTCAGATGCTAGGCCTGAGTGGTATTTACACCCAATTAACTGTCGAAAACTTACCCGGGCCGCGTGGGCTGGCTTCTCCATTAGGCTTAAATTCTATTGCAGGAACATGGATTGAATCAATTCAAATCGCGAAAGGCATAGGTTCCGTTGCTAACGGTTTCGAAAACATGGCCGGACAGATCAACGTCGAACTGAAGAAACCTCAAAATTCGGAAAGATTGTTTTTTAATGCCTATGCGAACAACATGGGCCGCACAGATGTCAACTTAAATCTTTCACAAAAAATTGGTCAACATTGGTCGACGGCAGTCCTATTGCACGACAATTTTATGTACAATAAATCTATGAACTTTAGTCACAACGGGTTTAGAGATATACCAGTGGGTAATTTATTCTCCGGTGTCAACCGCTGGTTTTATGAAAATGGAAAAGGGCTGATGGTACAATTTGGGGTCAAATATCTCAATGATGACCGTACGGGTGGACAGATTGATTTCAACGAAAAGACAGATAAGGGAACCACAAATCGCTATGGTTTAGGATTTGATATTGAACGCGTAGAAGGTTTTGCCAAAATTGGTTACGTGTTCCCCGAAAATAAGCACCGTAGCATTGGTCTCCAACTCGCAGGATCAAACTATAATCAGAAAAGCTATTTTGGGCTTAATAACTACGATTCGGAGCAACAAAATGGCTATGCCAACCTCTTATTTCAAGATATCATCGGAACTGTTGCCCATAAATATCGTGTTGGAGCATCGGTTAATTATGACAATTACGACGAGTGGTACTTAAAAGACAAAAACTTCAAACGTAAAGAGGTTGTTTCGGGCGCATTTGCAGAATATACCTATAGTCCATCAGAAAAGTTTGATGCTATCATTGGTCTACGCCAAGACTACAACTCCCTGTATGGTTGGTTTACAACTCCTCGTATACATTTACGTTATGCGCCGATTTCAGGAACAACAATTCGGGCTAGTTCTGGACGAGGTCAACGTACAGCAAATATATTTGCAGAGAATACCGCAGTCCTGGCAAGTAGCAGAAAATTGATTATTCAATCACCTAATGTATACGATAAAGCTTATGGGCTCCAACCGGAAGTTTCGTGGAACAGCGGAATAGCGATAGACCAAAGTTTGCAAATATTTGGACGAGAGGCTTCGGCATCTGTTGAGTTCTTCCATAACAGCTTCTCTAATCAGGTTGTCGTAGATTATGAAAATCCCCGAGAAATCAATTTCTATAATTTGTCTGGAAATTCTTTCTCCAATAGCTTACAAACAGAATTTCGTTTTATGCCAGCTCCTCATTTTGAAACGAGGTTGGCCTATCGCCTACTTGATGTGCAGACTGATTTCGAAAGTGGCAGAAAGACCAAACCGCTATTAGCTAAACACCGCGGCTTTGTCAACCTAGCCTATAACCACCATGCTGGCTGGAGTGTAGATTATACATTAAATGTGGTTGGACAAAAACGCATTCCATCAACCATTGAAAACCCTGTCGAATATCAGATGCCTACAGCATCGAAAGCATACGCGACAATGAATGCACAGATTAGCAAAACTTTTGGGAAAGAGAAAAATTTGACCGTGTATGTTGGTGGAGAAAATCTATCTAATTATTTCCAACGTATGCCAATCCTCGCAGCAGATCAACCTTTTGGACACTATTTTGATACATCAATGCTTTGGGGGCCTTTAACAGGACGCATGTTCTACACTGGTATTCGGTATTTCATCAAATAAAAATGAAAATCTATTAGTATAAAAAAGCGGTTTCTGCCGCTTTTTTATACTAATTTTTTCAATTCTTGATAAAGCTTTGCCGTTGGTAATCCGACGACATTATTATATTCTCCCTCTATTTTTTCTATGGCAATTAAGCCGATCCATTCCTGTATTCCATAAGAACCAGCTTTATCTAACGGAGCAAATTTAGTAACATAATATTCGATTTCATCCCGATTTAATTCATAAAAATAGACTGTTGTCTTTTCGACAAAAGTGCTAATCTTGCCTTTCCACAAGATCGCTACTGCAGTCAATACCAAATGCTTCTTACCAGATAAATTTGTTAAAGTTGCTATAGCTTCCTGCGAATCTTTTGGTTTACCCAAAATTTCGCCCTTATCAGAAACTACAACCGTATCGGCACAGATAATCAAACAATCTACTCTATCCCTAAATGCTTCGGCTTTACAAATAGCGATTTGACGAACAGCCTCTATAGCAGAAAGATTTGGATCAACCGATTCCGCTGTCTCCCTTACCTCAACTTCGAATGTCAGACCAAGCCCTGCCAATAACTGTTTTCTCCGGGGGGATTGAGACCCTAATATCACTGTACTATTTTTTATATTTTCCAACATTCTTATATACTTTTTATCGTTTCATCCTCATACCAATTGCCCTGCACTTTCATTACTTTTTCGATCATTTCACGCACAACCCCCTTACCGCCGCCAAAACCAGACACATAATGTGAAATTTCCTTAATTTCTTCCACACCATCCGCTGGAGAAACAGCTACACCAACTGCTTTCATGCAGCTGAAATCAGGTACATCGTCACCGATGTACATCAACTGATTTAATTCCAACTTGTAAGCATAAGCAAGTTCTTTCATTTTTGAAAGCTTATCACTCACTTTTGAATGTACTTCACTAACACCCAATCCTTTCATACGCATTTCAACACCGATCGATCCACCCCCGGTAATTATAAAAATCGGATAACCTTTTTTGATTGCCAACTGCATTGCGTATCCATCTTTGATATTAAAGGTGCGCAATTGATGTCCGTCTTCATTTACCTGCACGGTTCCGTCAGTCAACACACCGTCCACATCCAATACAAAAGCCTTTATCGATTTAAATTCGGTCAATATCATAAAAATATATTTTTGTAAATGTAAGGCATTTCTAATAAATAATTCGAGTAATGACATTAATCCAATGACCAACCCTGTCAAATAATTATTCAGATTAGTCAAAATATCATTTGTGTGTCACAACATAGTTGTATTAGCAACTTATTAGAAAAAATATTTGGAAGCTACTGCATATTTACTGTATCTTTGTTGAAGATAATTAAAGGTTATCTCACTATGAAACACTAATAGCAAGCAATCAAAGACGTTATTCACGTTTTATTTGCAAAAGATAAAAAAACAATCATTTTAGTTTTCATAGTAAAAAAAACGGCAACTAATTTAGTTTAGCGGCCTTTAAAGAGTCTTTTCATAATTTAGGTTTATAATTGGTTAGTAACGAACCCTGGTGCCCATCATCAGGGTTTTGTTTTTACCTACTTTCTTTCCTGTTCAGATTGACCAAATTATTTGTTTAGTCCACAGCTTTTGAAACTGATCCATTGGCATCCTAGTCCAAACTTTTTTATACGATGCTATACTTGCCCGAATAATGAGCTACACATCAGGAATAGAAAAAGACTGTCGTGTCGATATAAATGTATTTGGGATGCCCCTTGACTTTTCTATAGCGCTGTTTCTATTGTAGCTTTTGATTAATAGCAAGTTTTTTTGTTATTTTACATATATCTTTTTCCCCAGGTACAATCAAAAAACATTACCTACAGAAAAGTAAAACGATAAACTCATTCTCACATGAATCGAAAAAACTATAGAAAGCAAATTACCCTAGGAGTGATCATTTCTTTTTTGCTTATCTTCCTTTCAGCCCTATATTTTTTCATATCGCTGCATCATAATTTAAATAACGAGCGAACTATCGTTCAAATCGCCGAAAATAGATTTAATACTATTAATGAAATTAAATCAAATGTAGACGAAGTAAATGATGTCAAACTTGATTACCTGAATAAGAAAGATGCTTCGCTATTTATTCCCTACAAATTGGAATTAAGAAAAACCGATGAACTACTCCGCTCATTAAGCCTTAAAGATGATTTCTATCATTTCCCATTGAACAAAATTGAAAGCTTGCGCAAAGAAATTTCAGCATTTTATAACTTTGAAAAAGATATCGCAGATACAAGAGAAATTCAATTCGGATCCAATCACATTCACGAACAAAAAGCCTCCATATTAGGTCAGATCGATCTAATGTCAAAAGACTTATTGGATCAGCGGGGAAATCTTTTAGAAAAATCTAGAAACGATCTGCAAATAGCCCAATACATTACCTACCTGTTCATTGCTATAGGCTTAAGTGGATTCTTCTATATTCTTTCCAAGATTTCTTCTATCTCAAGATTTCTAAGGGCCACCGTGAAAAGTCAGCAGGAGTCTAACAGCCGTCTCCAACTATTGCAGGAACAAACAAACAATGATAACTGGATTTTGAATGCAATCAGTAGCATCGATGAACAGTTACGTGGAGATTATACAGACAAGAAAATTGCTGAAATAAGCCTACAGGCGATTGCCTCGTCGACTAGAGCACTGGGAGGAACAGTTTATATCTTCGACGACAATTATCAGGAATATCAGCTTTGCCACAAAATCGGCATTTCCGCAACACAATATATCAAACAAACATTTAAGGAAAATGACGGTATATTAGGAGAGGTCGCAAACAATCATGAGGTTGTTAAAATTAAAGATGTTAACAACAAGCACCTTTTATTAGAAACCTCATTGGCAGATCGGGTAGAAACTGAGATTTATATTATTCCTTTTTCTTATGAAAAACATTGTGTCGGTATCATGGAGATATGCTGCCCAGTTGTCAACAAGAAAGACGAAAAACTGCGATTTAACTTTTTAAATAAAGCGAAAGATAACATTGCCGTTATCATTAAAGTGGCCCAAACGCATGGGAAGCTTGCCGATCTTTATGAGGAACTTCAACAACAAACCGAAGAACTGGAGACTCAACAGGAAGAGTTGAGAACAACGAATGAAGAGCTGATACATAAAACGCATCTGTTAGAAGCCTCTGAAGAAGAACTTAGAGTGCAGCAAGAAGAACTGATCCAAACAAATAATGAGTTGGATGAGAAAGCAAAACTACTCTTTGCTCAAAACGAAGATCTGGAAAAAGCCCGTCAGGCGATAGCCCAAAAAATAGAGGAAGTAGAGCTATCTAGCAAGTATAAATCTGAATTTATGGCCAATATGAGCCATGAATTACGGACACCCCTTAATAGTATTCTGATTCTGGCCAAATTGCTTCAGGATAATAAAAAGAAAAATCTCACAGAAGATCAAATTAAATATGCTTCTGTCATTCATAGTGCCGGCTCAGATCTTTTACATTTAATCAATGAATTGTTGGATTTGGCAAAAATAGAATCCGGCAAAGTTGAGGTACAAAAAGAACGGATCAACACCAACTATCTCGTAAATTATATTAAAGATTTTTTCAACGATACCGCAGCATCCAAAAATATCCGCTTCCTACTTGACGTCGATATGAATGCTCCACAGGAATTTGTTGGTGATGAACATCGTATACAACAAGTCCTTAAGAATTTATTATCGAATGCATTTAAGTTTACAGGTGAAAGAGGAGAAGTTTTTTTTGGAATAAAAGCTGACGCGCAAAATCTTATTTTTACGGTCAAAGATAACGGTATTGGAATCGCCCCTGAAAAACAAGAGCTTATCTTCGATGCTTTTAAGCAGGAAGATGGTTCAACAAGCCGTAAATATGGCGGCACTGGTTTAGGTTTATCGATCTGTCGGGAAATCGCCAATTTATTGAAAGGAAAAATAACCTTATCCAGCAAAATCGGCGAAGGTAGCATCTTCATCTTTAGTATTCCACTAGAACAGGAAATACAAACCCCATTATTAAAAGTAGCATCTATCGATAATGAAAATAATTATCCGCCGCTAATTCTAAATGAAACTCCGATTGCTGCAAAAATTCAGGGGATAGAAAACGATGGAAAAAACAATAAATTGCTGATTATTGAGGACGACTTTATTTTTGCAGATATTTTAAAAGACTATGCCGAACAAAATGGTTATGATGTCTACATCAGCTATGATGGAAAAGATGGCTTACAAAAAGCTAAAAATTTACTACCTGCCGCGGTGATACTAGATATTATGTTGCCCAAAATGGATGGTTGGGAAGTACTTCGAAACCTGAAAAAAAATGACAACACCAAGGATATCCCAGTACACATGATGTCGGCAGGAACATTTTTACATGATGAACCTATTTCCGCAGGAGCCATCGGCTTTATGTCCAAACCAGTGTCAGAAGAATCTCTGGCCGAAACTTTCTTAAAAATAAAGACATCGACAAGTCATCCACTGAAAAAAATTCTGTTGGTAGAAGATCAAGAAATCCAAAGCGATTTTATCAAACAATCTTTGGAAGAACAGCATATTCAGATCTTTCAGGCCTTCAATGCGGGACAAGCACTCGATTTATTGAATCAGGAGAAATCATTTGATTGTATCATTATGGACTTAAATCTCCCAGACAGATCGGGGATTGAACTCCTGAACGAAATCAAATCGAACAATCAATTTAAGAATTTACCGATTATCATCAATACAGCAATGGAACTCAGTACAGAGCAGACTTCTGAAATACTCCACCATAGCCAAGCCATGGTTCTCAAATCCGCTAAGTCAAACAACCGTCTAATTGATGAAGTAAATTTATTCTTAAATAAAATTCGTAGCGACAAACACGAATACACGATGTTCAACAATTCGGGGAGCTCTGTAATCGCTGAGAACAATTTAGCTTCCAAAACAGTACTACTAGCAGATGACGATATGCGGAATATTTTTGCCCTCAGCACGGCGTTTGAAAGTTATGATATGAAGATTGAGATTGCCAATAATGGTCAGGAGGCATTGGATATTCTTGAACGAAATGACCAGATCGATCTTGTTTTAATGGATATTATGATGCCTGTTATGGATGGTTATGAGGCTATTGGAAAAATAAGGGCAAACAAAAAATTTGCGAATCTTCCTATTATTGCTGTGACGGCAAAAGCAATGAAAGGTGATCGCGAAAAAACGATCGCTGTTGGCGCAAACGATTATATTAGTAAACCGGTTGACGTAGACAAATTAATATCCTTAATGCGTGTATGGCTGAGTTAACCGTTAAAAAAGTGGCAATGATAAGTTTTGAAGAGTTAGAAGAAATTATTGATGTAGTCAAAAATCTCCACGGTTATGATGTATCTGGCTATACCAGAGCATCTCTCAAAAGACGTGTAACGAGAATTATGGAACTCAATAAATTCAATCTACAGGAATTGAAATCCAACTTGATCAATCAACCCGGATTCAGCACCTATTTTCTTCAGGAAATCACCGTAAATGTCACAGAAATGTTTAGGGATCCAGATTTTTATAAAGCTGTCAAAACGGAGGTGCTCCCCTATCTTGCAACTTATCCCCATATTAAAATTTGGAGCGCTGGTTGTTCTACGGGCGAAGAAGTATATTCGCTAGCCATATTGTTGGAAGAAACAAATCTTTACCAACGTGCATTCATTTATGGCACTGATATTAACGGCAAAGTGCTAGAAAAAGCAAAACGCGGTATTTATTCTCTTGGAAAAGTCAAAGAATACTCGGAAAACTTTATCAAAACAGAACCCAAAAACTCATTGTCGGATTACTATACAGCGATGTACAATGCCGCAACAATTAATAATAGCCTCAAAAGAAATATCCTTTTCTCTATACATAGTTTAGTATCCGATGGCGTTTTTAACGAATTTCAGATGATTACCTGTCGTAATGTATTGATTTATTTTGATACTGCTTTGCAAAATAAAGTCTTGGATTTATTCTATTATTCACTCTGTCACCTGGGTTTTCTCTGTTTGGGGGCGAAGGAATCTCTGATCAATTATAAAGATGCTGCCAAATTTAAGATCGTAAACAAAAAACATAATATTTACCAAAAAATTGGGTAATAGAAAATGGAAAGAAAAATTCTTTTGTTAGCGGGCTCTGCAGGTGGCTTTAGTGTGATTCTGAACATTCTTAAATCATTGGAACACCCCATACGCATACCCGTTATTGTCATTGTACATAGAAACCCTAAATACGCTTCTACCATCGAAGAAACACTCTCCAAAGCTCTCGTTCAAAAAATAAAGACCGCTGATGATAAAGAAGCAATAGAAAATGGCACTATTTACTTTGCACCTGCTGGTTATCACCTATTAGTTGAACCAGATTATAGTTTTTCTTTGGATATCTCTGAACCTGTTCAATACTCAAGACCTTCAATTGATGTAACTTTTGAGTCTGTAGCCGAAGTATATAGAGAAAACTGTATTGCTATATTATTCTCAGGAGCGAATCAAGATGGCGCGCAAGGTTTACTCATGATAAAACGATATGGAGGAAAAACTGTTGTACAAGATCCTACAACTGCTGAAGTTCCCGTTATGCCCGAAGCAGCTATTCAACTTGGAGCACAAGAACGTATTTTGACCATTCAAGAAATTAAAGATTACATCAAGCAGTTGACATAAATTGTAGTTAGATTTGCTATAATGAAGAAGATAAATATATTGATTGTCGATGATAAAATTGAAAACATTATCAGTCTAACAGCCCTGTTGGAGGATATAGAAAATATAAACATAGTGACGAGTACAGATCCCAATGATGCTTTAAAGATCTGTTGGAAAGAACAGATTGATTTAGCGCTCGTCGATGTCCAGATGCCGGAAATCAATGGTTTTGAATTCGTTTCCTTTCTAAAGAATAATCCGAAAACTAACCATATTATCACAATTATGGTAACGGCAATTTCTAAAGAAGATAAATACCTCATACAGGGGCTCAATAGCGGAGCTGTAGATTATCTGTATAAACCACTTAATCCAGAAGCCACTATAGCAAAAGTAAAATCTTTCGTTCAGCAACTACTGATTCAGCAAGAAATTAAAGAAAAGAACATTGCCTTAGAGGAATCTAAGCAAGCTATTCTTAAAGCTAAAGAGGAGGCCGACCTTGCCAGAAAATCCAAGGAAACATTTCTAGCCAATATGAGCCATGAGATTCGTACTCCTATTAATGGTATTATGGGGATTACACAGATGCTAAAAAACTCCCAGCTTACCCTAGAACAAGAAAATTGGATCAATAAACTGGACTCTGCATCGCAAAATTTGCTGAATATCATCAACGACATACTGGACCTTTCCAAGGTTGACTCAGGAATGATGAAGCTTAATATGGAATCCACATCAGTCCATGATATCACAGATGACCTAAACAATCTCTTTATTGATAAAGCCAACTACAAGGGACTGAATTTTTCAATTGATGTCGACGATCGCATCACAAGTTATTTTCTGACAGATCCATTGCGATTGAAACAAATATTGACCAATTTTATTTCCAACAGTTTCAAATTCACCGCCGAAGGCGCTGTCCTCTTAAAAATTCAGCTCTTATCGGAAGACAACCACAATATTTGTTTACGGTTTCAGGTCATCGATACAGGAATTGGCATTGCAGAAGATGCCCTTGAAAAAATATTTATTGCTTTTGAACAGGGCGAGGATAGCATTACCAAAAAATTTGGAGGTACAGGATTAGGTCTCGCCATCGTAAAGCGGATTGCAGCACTGCTCAACGGTCAAGTCTTTGCCTCGAGTGAATACGGAAAGGGCAGCGTGTTTTCATTTGAATGTAATTTTGACAAAATCAAAGATAAGCCTGTAGAGAAAGAAACCCAAGTACTCTACACAGAATTACCGAAGTTCAATTTCCCAATGGTTCTAATTGCTGAAGACAACGAATTGAACAGTTTCATGTTGGCGAATATCCTCAAAAGCTGGAATTGCAATATTACTTTGGCAACTAATGGTCTTATTGCCCTAGAAGAGATTAATAAGAAAAAAATCGACCTGGTATTTATGGATGCACATATGCCATTGATGAGCGGTTTTGAAGCAATTAAGGAAATACGTCGAAACACAAATCCGGTAATAGCCAATATGCCCATCATTTCGATTTCGGCGTCTGTGCTGCAAGCCGAACAACAGGAAGCTCTTGATGCTGGAGCAAATGAAGTTGTTGGAAAACCATTCGACCCGATCAAGCTATATAAAACAATTGATACTTTATTGTCAAAATTGAAATGATAGTTTCAATTTATCAATGAATTGATTACTTTTAGAACATAAACAATATGTATTGATGTTGTTTGTCATGAACATATATCCAGAAAGGGATCAAAGTTTATAATAACTTCATCACTAAACCGCTGAAGGCAGTGGAAATGCCTATAATAAATAGAAGATAAACAAACAATCATTCAAATGAAAAAACTTTTTATGATACCAGCAGTTGCAGTTGCTTTATCAATTGCCTCTTGCGGTGGAAACAGTGACAAGTCTGAAAAATCTACGAGTACAGAAGCGGCAACCTCGACAGAAAGCCAAGCAACAGAAACAGTACCTGGTATTGAAAACGTAGCTATTTCCAACAACCTATCTTTAGAAGGTAACGATCAAATGAAATTTGACAAGGATTTATTCCGTGTAAAGGCTGGCGAACCTGTTGAATTATCTTTTAAAAATGCAGGTACAATGCCTAAAGAGTCTATGGGGCACAATGTAGTTATCTTAAAACCAGGAGTTGATCTGCCCACTTTTGGTGCTGAAGCTGCTGCAGCTGCTGCAGACGAATATATCCCAAAATCGGCTTTATCTTCAATTGCAGCCCACACCAAATTGTTGGGACCTGGAGAAACTGATAAAATCACGTTTACACTTGAAAAAGGTGTTTATACTTTTATCTGTAGCTTCCCTGGTCACTACGGTGTCATGCAAGGAAAAATTGTTGCAGAATAATCAGTAAATAAAAAAAGGTATTCAAAACATGAATACCTTTTTACTTATCCTCCCTCCCAAGCGCTTATCATTTCGGTTATGGTGTGTAATTTCTCGCTATTTATCAAATAAATGTAAAGTAAGGCGCTTTAGTCACAAATCGTAAGTTTTGATTTCCTATCCCATTAATAATCATTAAATTTGTGGTACAAAAAAATAAAACGTAATCAATGCAATACGACGTAATTGTAATCGGAAGTGGTCCAGGTGGATATGTAGGAGCTATCCGTTGTGCCCAATTAGGATTAAAAACAGCTGTTATCGAAAAATATAGCACATTTGGTGGTACTTGTCTTAACGTTGGATGTATTCCTTCTAAAGCGCTTTTAGATGCTTCGGAGCATTATTACAATGCTGCGCACAATTTTGATACATTCGGCATCAGTTTGAAAGACCTGAAAGTAGATATGGCAAAGATGATTGCTCGTAAAGACGATGTCATTGCACAAAATACTGCCGGTATTACCTTCCTATTCAAAAAGAATAAAATTGACAGTTTTCAGGGTGTGGGTTCATTTGTGGACAAAAACACGATCAAAATAACAAAAGCAGATGGTTCTACAGAACAGATCACTGGTAAAAATGTAATTATTGCGACCGGATCGAAACCAACTTCATTGCCCTTTTTGCCGGTTGATAAAAAGAGAATCATTACCTCTACAGAAGCGCTTAACCTAAAAGAGATACCTAAACACCTTATTGTCATCGGTGGTGGTGTGATTGGTTTGGAATTGGGTTCAGTTTACGGCCGTTTAGGTTCAAAAGTTTCTGTTGTTGAATTTGCAAAATCCATTATCGGCACAATGGATGCTGGGTTAGGGAAAGAACTACAGCGTGTTTTGAAAAAATCATTGGGAATGGAGTTCTATTTGGGGCATAAAGTAACAGGAGCTTCCGCTAATGGCGATGTCGTAAATGTAACGGCAGAGGATCCGAAGGGACAAGAAATTACTTTAGAGGGCGACTATTGCATCGTAGCGGTTGGTCGTACCGCATATTCAGAAGGATTAGGATTAGAAAATATCGGCATTACTGTAGAAGAAAGAGGTAAAAAAATACCCGTTAATGCACACCTTGAAACAGCCGTACAAGGCGTCTTCGCTATTGGGGATGTAATCACTGGAGCGATGTTAGCCCATAAAGCTGAAGACGAAGGTGTATATGTCGCAGAATACATAGCAGGTCAAAAACCACATATTGATTATAATTTGATTCCGGGCGTCGTTTATACGTGGCCAGAAGTTGCATCTGTCGGAAAAACTGAAGAGCAACTTAAAGAGGCGGGTATTAAGTACAAAGCAGGATCATTCTCTTTCAAAGCCTCTGGCCGTGCAAAAGCGTCTGGCGATACTGATGGTTTCGTAAAAGTACTCGCTGATGCCACTACTGATGAAGTATTAGGCATACATATGATTGGTCCACGTGCCGCAGATATAATTGCTGAGGCGACGGTAGCCATGGAATACCGCGCATCTGCAGAAGATATCGCACGTATTTGCCATGCACACCCAACCTATACAGAAGCACTCAAAGAAGCTGCGCTAGCAGCTACTGCAAATCGAGCAATACACGCTTAGGCGTCAATGTAAAATACTCAAGGGGAAAAGGAAACTTTTCCCCTTTGCCTTAAATATCTATACACAATGAATTTTTATACAAGAAAATGGGTCAAACCCGAAGACCTAAATCCTAACGGAACATTATTTGGAGGAACATTGCTGCGATGGATAGATGAAGAAGCGGTAATCTATGCTATCGTTCAACTTGGGAACCCAAAAGTAGTTACAAAGTTTATTTCAGAAATAAACTTTGTAAGCTCAGCAAAACAAGGTGATATTCTAGAACTCGGCATTGAAGCCATCAATTTTGGAACAACATCCTTAACTATGCGCTGTGAAGTCCGCAATAAAATATCCAAAAAGACAATTCTATCGATCGAAAAACTGGTATTTGTAAATTTGGATGAGGATGGCAATCCAGCACCTCATGGCAGGAATAGCATCACTTATGCTTACATGGGTATTGAGAAAACAGGAAGAGATGATTAAACATCTCCCTGTTCCTCTTAAAATCTGTGTTTCTTGTCAATAATCGTGCGAACTACTGTTCGTCTTACAGATAGGCTTTTCTTCCTTTCTATTTTCGATCTCACTCGCTAAGAAAATTCAGGCATCAATACACTGTATCACAAGAAGACTAAGACTTTTGTCTTTTTCCTTCAATTTCCTTTTTTAGATCCAATTCTACCCAAAAGCCAAAAATAGGAATCAAAGAAGCCAAGAAATATTTAATAGCCTTTAAGATAGGCCACTTGTATTCTACGGTAGACATAATTAGCATAACGACAAAAATAACGACAAAAAAGCCATGAATGGAGCCTGCTATTTTCACTGCTTCGGGTATTCCCGCGAGATATTTCAGAGGCATAGCAATAAAAAACAAGCAAATTGTGGAAATAGCTTCCCACAGTGCAATCTGTCTAAATATTCTTAACATAATGATAAACTGTCTATTGTGAATTCCAAAAATAAGACTCTAAATAAGGATTAACTATTATTTTTACCCCTTTGACTAAGATGTGACATTCACCTACAAACAACGACAGTGTTTTATCGGAAACCGCCAATTTTACAATAAATTGTTCAGTTTCATCAGAAAAAATGCGTACTTTTGAATGAATATAGGCTTCACATATTTTGGTATTTGAAGCTATAACACTCAACTACAGAATATTTATTTATATGAATTACGACATCATTGTAATCGGTAGTGGTCCAGGCGGGTATGTTGCTGCCATTAGAGCCGCTCAGTTAGGGTTCAAAACAGCGATTATTGAACGCGAATCATTAGGCGGAATCTGTCTAAACTGGGGCTGTATCCCTACAAAAGCATTATTGAAAAGTGCTCAGGTATTTGAATATTTAAACCATGCCGCTGATTACGGCATCAATGTTCAAGGTGGTGAGGCCGATTTTGAAGCTATCGTCAAAAGAAGTCGCGGAGTTGCTGAAGGAATGAGTAAAGGTATCCAGTTTTTGATGAAAAAGAATAAAATCGACGTTATCAATGGTACTGCAAAAATTAAAAAAGGTGGTAAAATCGATGTTAAAGGAGCAGACGGTTCTACTAAAGAATATTCGGCAAAACATACGATCCTTGCGACTGGTGCACGCTCGCGTGAATTGCCTAATTTACCTCAAGATGGTAAAAAGATAATTGGTTACCGTCAGGCAATGACACTACCTAAACAACCAAAATCTTTGGTTGTTGTAGGGTCTGGTGCTATCGGTGTCGAGTTTGCTTATTTCTATAATGCAATTGGAACGAAAGTGACTATCGTCGAATTTATGGATAGAATAGTTCCTGTTGAAGATGAAGAAATTTCAAAACAATTAGAGAAAAGTTTAAAGAAACAAGGCATCTCTGTTTTAACTAAGTCAGAAGTTCAATCTGTTGATACATCAGGTGAGTTGAGCAAAGTCTCAATCAAAACCGAAAAAGGTATAGAAGTGATCGAAGCAGAGATTGTATTATCTGCTGTTGGTATTGCTCCAAATATCGAAAATATAGGATTGGAAGAAGTTGGTGTAAAAACCGAGCGTGGACGTGTTGTAGTAGATGATTTCTACAAAACAAACATCGAAGGCGTGTATGCTATCGGAGATATCGTTAAAGGTCAAGCCTTGGCTCACGTTGCGTCAGCAGAAGGGATCACTTGTGTTGAAAAAATCAAAGGTCTACATGTTGAACCGATCGATTACAACAACATCCCCGGCTGTACATATTGTTCACCAGAAATTGCATCTGTAGGTTATACCGAAAAAGCTGCTAAAGAAGCTGGTTATGAAATAAAAGTTGGTAAGTTCCCTTTCTCCGCTTCTGGAAAAGCTTCAGCTGCTGGTGCAAAAGATGGGTTTGTAAAAGTTATCTTTGACGCTAAATACGGTGAATTCCTAGGTGCACACCTCATCGGAGCCAATGTGACAGAGATGATTGCGGAAGTTGTTGTTGCCCGTAAATTGGAAACAACAGGTCACGAAATGATTAAAACTATCCATCCTCATCCTACCATGAGTGAAGCAATTATGGAAGCTTGTGCTGATGCCTACGGTGAAGTAATCCACTTATAGCATTCGGAAAATAAAATTTAAAAAGGGGAAAATCTAGCGATTTTCCCCTTTTTAAATTTTATTTTCCGAATGAATAAAGAAGCTACATAACCAGTCTTGACTTAAAGACGATCTGTTGGTCTGGCGCTTCAGGATTATCTATTCGATCGAATAGAATTTCTGCTGCTTTGCGCGCTTGCATTCCCGGAAACTGTTCAATACGTCCCATTGGTGGATTTTCCATATATTGCCATAAAGGATAGTTCGCATAGCTGATGAAAAAGATATCCTGGTTCAATACAAGACCTTTCTGCCGGGCCGCTTTCATCAAGTCAAGCGTTACAAAATCATTAAAAGAAATTATCGCTGAGGGTCGCTCAGACATCGCAAATATACTATCCATAGCGCTTTCATTTCCTTCCGTACTCAAATCCGTTTCGATGATATTCTTATCAAGAATATCCATACCATTTCTCTTCATAGCAGATAGATAGGCAACTTTTCTGTCTTCACTAGCTGGCAATGTTTTCGGTCCATTTACAAGAGCAATAATTTTGTGACCACAGGCCACGAAAGCATCAACAGCTTCGTTCATACCAGTAGAAAGGTCACTTTGTACTTTATTGATATGAGGCAAACTAGGTACACAGTCAAAGAAGACAACCGGAATATCCGAAGCACCCAATTTTTCGATAAACTCCAAATTAGTAGTCTTTTTACCGATAGACATTAAAATTCCATCGACACGATGGTTTTTAAATGTTTTTAAGATCTGCTCTTCACGATCGGGATCATCCAATGATTGTCCCATTAGAACAGTGTATCGGTGCTCAGATGCAACATTTTCAATTTCACTGATAGCAAAGGAAAAAAACGGTTCAGACAGACTCGGCAAGATAACAGCGATGGTAAATGTTTTGCGCTGTTTGAAGAATATGGCTGTTTGATTGGGTTCGTAATTCAATTCTTCGGCCATTTTTTTTACCCGCATTGTTGTTACCAATCCAATACTCGGATGATCATTCAATGCTCTAGAAACTGTTGAAGGACTGATTTTCAGCTTCTTGGCAATTTCTTTAATCGTGGCAGGCTTGTTCACTTTGTTCATAAATCCAAGGGCTTTATATAAAAATAGGGCTTTTATATCCCTAATCATAATTTTTTCCAACAATATTGACTACGATTCTAATGACAATATCGTCTTGGTAGATTAAACAAATATACTTACTGTAAACTTAGTCTACAAATTGAATTGCGCTTGGTTCAACAGTAAACTCATTCGCAAGGAAGTCCAAAGGCACGATCCCCCTAAAAATAAGTTCATCCAAAAAGTAAACTTTTATCTCATTCTCATATTCGCCCCAGTCCACAAATTTCACTTTATTAAGCTGTTCAAGCGGATTTCCTTTTGTTAAGATACAAATATGCTTACCTTCAGCTTTTAACGCTTTAAATAGCATATTAATGTGATCAAACAACTGTAATCTCAGTGGCAAAATAGCATTCACATGAAGTCGCTCAAAATTCTCCTTATATTTTTGGTCCAATCCGAAGGCTTGTTGCGCATGTTCAAACAATAAATCTTCTCCTTGACGCTCGAGGTGATCTTTCATAAATTGAATCAAATCTGCTTGAGCTGGAACCGTCTCAGTAAATTCTATAAAATTAGCGAAAAGGTAATAGACCTGTAGTAGGTAATCTCTTTTAGAGAAAACAACATCATCTAATTCAAAAATATAAACCTTTTTTTCTTCTGGAAACATCATCTATGAATAAAGCTTAAAATTATGGACAGTGCCTACATCGATAAAACAAAAACAATAGCGCTGGCAGTAAAAATAAGAGGCTATTTGGATACACAAATTAGTGCTAAATCCTCTCCAGAATCAGAGGCGCCAAACAAGCCGTCCAATGATCTTTCGATAGTCGTCGAGTCCAATAAATCGTTACCCTTAGAAAGAAGTCTATAAGGCAGGTCTGTTGGAGGGTTTTCCATAAGAGGGATTGTTTCGAGCAGATCTTTATCCGGAACAAGAACTGAGATTTGATATTCCTCAAATAAAACTTTGGCTACAGACAGGGGTTCAAGTTCGAAGCCGCCCAAAGGCAATACATAATCCACCTGTTGATCTAGACATAATTTAAGCACCTCGTGTGCAAAAGTAGGAAGAAGACCTTTCGGAATTCTGGCGTATTTATCCGACTTTAAAAGCAATCCGGGGATTTCTTCTGAACTTGCAAATAATACTTCGAAATCAGCGCCGAGCTTTTTTGCTATACGCATCGCCAAAGGCCTAGTCCCGAAAGTTATGAGTATTTTTTTCATTAAAACCTATTTATAATCCCAATATTTCAGGATGTTGTGGATCTGTTAAACGACTACACCATCACGCATATGAATCGTTCGATCCGAAATTCGAGCAAGCTCTTCATTGTGCGTAACGATAATAAATGTCTGCTGAAATTTATCTCTAAGATCAAAAAACAATTGATGTAAAGCGGCTGCATTTTCAGAGTCGAGATTACCGGAAGGTTCATCTGCCAAAATGATAGAAGGATCATTGATCAGCGCACGAGCCACAGAAACACGTTGCTGTTCACCTCCAGACATTTCAGCAGGCTTATGGTCAATACGATGAGAAACCCCCAATAACTCCAACAATTTCTTCGCCTTTTCCTCCGCCTCAAATCTTCCCTTTCCGTGAATAAAAGCAGGAATACATACATTTTCTAAAGCAGTGAATTCAGGCAGCAAATGGTGAAATTGAAATACAAAACCGATATGTTCGTTGCGAAAAGCACTTAACTTTTTAGCACTCAATTTTTGGACATCAACACCATTGATCAAAACCGATCCCTGATCGGGTTTATCTAAGGTACCGATGATGTGCAGCAACGTACTTTTTCCAGCCCCCGATGCACCTACAATACTAACGATTTCGCCCTTTTCAACAGCGATATCAACACCTTTCAAAATCGGTAATGACCCATAAGCTTTGTGAATTCCTTTGGCATGTAACATCATAGGACAAAGATAAATAAATTTACGATACAACGCGTTTGAATAAATAAGCTGTTATTTCTCAATTCCAGCCATTTTATTTTGTCTAAATGTCAAAAAATAGATAAAAGAGCAATTTATCACTTGTCTTATCCCCCAAAAAATTATATTTTTACGCCAAATATTTTTGCAAATGAACATTCACGAATATCAAGGAAAACAAATACTAAAGAGCTTTGGTGTGCGCGTACAGGAAGGTATCGTAGCAGATACTCCAGAGCAAGCTGTGGAAGCGGCCAAAAAAATGAAAGAAGACTACAACTCTGATTGGGTTGTTGTCAAAGCTCAAATTCACGCTGGTGGCCGTGGTAAAGGTGGTGGTGTCAAGTTAGCTAAGAACTTAGATGAAGTCAAACAAAGAGCAACTGACATCATTGGTATGCAATTAGTAACGCCTCAAACTGGGCCTGAAGGTAAAAAAGTAAACAAAGTTTTGGTAGCTCAAGACGTTTACTATCCAGGCGAGAGCGAAACAAAAGAATTCTACATGTCCGTATTATTGGACCGTGCTAAAGGACGTAACATCGTTATGTACTCTACAGAAGGTGGTATGGATATCGAAGAAGTTGCAGAAAAAACACCGCACTTGATTTTCAAAGAAGAAATCGATCCAAAAGTAGGCTTACAAGGATTCCAAGCACGTAAAATTGCTTTCAATCTTGGTCTTTCTGGTGCTGCCCACAAAGAAATGGTAAAATTTGTTGCTGCCCTTTACAAAGCATACGATTCTACAGACTCTTCCATGTTTGAGATCAATCCTGTATTGAAAACTTCTGACGACAAGATTTTAGCCGTTGATGCTAAAGTAAATCTTGACGAGAACGCTTTATACCGCCATGCAGATTACGCAGCTATGCGCGACGTAACAGAGGAGGACCCAACAGAAGTTGAAGCTGGTGAATCAAACCTAAACTATGTTAAATTAGATGGTAACGTAGGTTGTATGGTAAATGGCGCTGGTTTGGCAATGGCTACCATGGATATCATCAAAATAGCCGGCGGTGAACCTGCCAACTTCTTAGATGTAGGTGGTACAGCAAATGCTGAAACTGTAAAAGCTGGTTTCAATATCATTTTAAAAGACCCTAACGTAAAAGCAATCTTAATTAATATCTTCGGTGGTATTGTTCGTTGTGACCGTGTTGCTCAAGGTGTAATTGATGCGTATAGCGAAATTGGAAACATTCCAGTTCCTATTATTGTTCGCCTTCAAGGTACTAATGCTGAAGAAGCGAAAAAATTAATTGATGAATCCGGTTTACAAGTCTATTCTGCAATCTTATTGAAAGAAGCTGCTGAATTAGTGACGAAAGTATTGAAAGGATAATTCCTTGAATCATCATAGCAAAAAAGCGCGAATTAAAAATAATTCGCGCTTTTTGTTATTGTACCTCATCTTATGAAACCCAGCTTGCCAAAGTTATGTTTCCTATAGAAATGAGACCTATTTCACTTTCTAATTTTCTAATTTCCACCTGTCGTGATTGTAATAATATATTTGTCCCATGAGCTATAGTGCCCCATCGTGAATTGAATTAAATCAACATTTATAGCCAATAAACCAACAGAATAGCGTATTTTTGTATTGCTTTTTTAACAAAGCATCTTTTACAAGTCAATCTCCAAAAATTAAGATGGAACACACAAGAATAAAGGAACTATTGAATGCCACAGAATTTGGCAAAGAGGTCGTTGTTAAAGGTTGGGTTAGAACTTTCCGTAACAATCAGTTTATAACAATCAATGACGGTTCGTCAATCAATAATATTCAAGCAGTTGTCGATTTTGAAAATACACCTGAGGATATCTTAAAACGTATCACCACTGGAGCAGCAGTTCGCGTAAAAGGTCAGTTGATAGCATCACTGGGTAAAGGTCAAAAAGTTGAGGTTAAAGCTACTGAAGTAAGCATTATTGGTGATTCTGATCCTGAGAAGTATCCCTTACAGCCTAAAAAACATAGCTTAGAATTCTTACGTGAAATTGCGCATTTACGTTTCCGTACCGGTACTTTCAATGCTGTATTTAAAGTTCGTAATGCTTTGGCATTTGCTGTACATAAGTTTTTTCAGGAAAACGATTTTGTCTACATGCATACACCGATCATCACAGGTTCAGATGCGGAAGGTGCAGGAGAAATGTTCCAAGTTACGACACTGGATTTAAAAAATCCTCCACGCAAAGAAAACGGAGAGATTGATTTTAAAGAAGATTTCTTTGGAAAATCAACAAACTTGACTGTATCTGGCCAATTGGAAGGCGAACTCGGTGCCATGGCATTTGGCAACATCTATACTTTCGGCCCAACGTTTAGAGCAGAAAACTCCAATACAACACGCCATTTAGCCGAATTTTGGATGATTGAACCTGAAATGGCTTTTTACGAGTTAGAGGACAATATGGATCTGGCCGAAGCCTTATTGAAATATGTCATCCGATACGCTTTGGAAAATTGTCCAGAAGAAATTGAATTCCTAAAAAATCGTTTGCTGGAAGAAGAGAAATCAAAACCAGCTACAGAACGCTCTGAATTAAATCTCGTTGAGAAATTAAACTTTGTTTTAACAAACGATTTCGAACGCGTTACCTACACAGATGCCGTTGAAATATTAAAACGTAGCAAACCAAATCAAAAGAAACAATTCAAATATTTAATTGACGATTGGGGTGCTGATTTACAATCGGAACATGAGCGCTATTTGGTAGAAAAACACTTCAAAAAGCCCGTTATATTAATAGATTATCCTCGCGAAATCAAGTCCTTCTATATGAAGCAAAATGCACCGGATGCGCAAGGAAGAAATACCGTCCGTGCAATGGATATTCTTTTCCCAGGAATTGGTGAAATGGTCGGTGGTTCACAGCGTGAAGAAAATCTGGAACGCCTACTGGATCGTATGGCTGAAGTTGGTATTCCTGCGGAAGAAATGGAGTGGTTTTTGGATACACGACGTTTTGGATCGGTACCACATTCAGGATTTGGCGTAGGTTTCGAGCGCCTCGTTTTATTCACGACGGGAATGACCAATATCCGCGACGTCATTCCATTCCCACGTACGCCTAAAAACGCAGAATTTTAATATAAAAAACAACAGCCAAAACAAAATATTTTGGCTGTTGTTAATTTAAATATAGCGTATCTGAATTCAGATAATAATTTATGCCCTATTGACATCTTTCAGCAGGGCTCGAGATTAGACCTAATTCAGGTGATTAACAAAGAAAAAATGCTTATTAAGATATATAACGATAATCCCAATCCCAAAGCAATAGAACAGGCAGTTGATATTCTTCGCCGCGGCGGAGTGATCATCTACCCCACTGATACTGTATATGGTATTGGCTGTGACATTACGCAACAAAAAGCAATAGAGCGCGTCTGTGAAATCAGAGGCCTAAAGCCGGAAAAAGCAAATCTATCATTTATCTGCTATGATCTAACAGATATTTCGCAATATACAAAATCATTTGACACGTCCGTATTTCGTGTATTAAAAAAAGCCTTACCTGGACCTTTTACTTTTATTTTTAATGCAACAACGAAAGTCCCTAAGCTCCTAAGTTCCAAAAAGAAGACTGTGGGTATCCGTGTTCCAGACAATAATATTGTACGAGAAATTGTCAAACAGTTAGGCAACCCTATTGTGACAGCCTCCATTCACGATGAAGATGAAATTATTGAATATTCTACTGATCCTGAATTAATTCACGAGAAATACGAAGATCTCGTTGATGCGGTTATAGACGGAGGGTATGGTGATAATATAGCATCCACTGTTGTCGACCTCACAGAAGGTACTTTTGAAGTTGTCCGTGAAGGTAAAGGTGATTTAGAACAATTCCTATAAAAACCGACTTTCAATGTAAGTTCTCCAGAATGAGCATTGTTCAGAGATCTCTCCAACATCATTGTTGGTAAATTGTGGATAAACTATTCCTTTCAATACGGTTATTAACAAAACAAGCCGCTTACTAACATATAAAATGTTAACAAGTACCTTGTTGACTTATATGTATTAGTATAAAATGTGTATAAGTTACTACTTACCAACATCACATTGTTAACAACACAAGTTGAAAAGCTTCAAAAAACTACAAAATGTGCAAAACTAAGGGGTTATACACATGAAAATGTGAATAAGTTAGCGATCATCGACAAATTGATTAACTATCGTGTTTATAAAAAAACTATATTAACAGATTCCTGTGGAAAGTTAAGAACCACGCTCAACTCTTCTTTTAATCGCCGTGTTGAAAAGGCCAAATCCCCGTTCTGTTTCTGTAAATAGTTTTCCTAAAAAAGGAACCAAGATCGCTTATACATTGGAAGTTCCATATGGAAGGTTTGTCAAAAATAAATGAAGCAAGATCGGTCACAAAATAGTTTGCAGTACCTATCCACTGCGTAAACTCTCCTTTATTTGACCAGGGGTATTGACGAATCAATCCAAATTCAATAACAAACAAATGAGAAGAATAATCAGCCTCTTTGATCAGATATTCACCGCGCTTTAATTCAACACGTTCGAAGTTGGGAACAAGTTTTAGGGCGTTAGCATCAGAAGTAGAAAAAAAATCTTTAAAGAGTTGATCTAACATAAAACCAGCCTTTACAAAATGACGACTTCTTCAATAATGACGTGACCAACATATTCATTTACCCGTCCTAGAATTTGTCTTCGCATAAGTGCTAATTCATTCTTAATAACCGCGGATTCTACTCGTACAAATAACTTTTTATCACGAACATATAGCTGCTGTGTGCGGTTAGCGATTGCTTTGCCGATCAATTGGGGCCAAACGGAAGCAATCGATGTTTCGTCAAATTTCCTTCGCAGTTTATAAGCCTCAAGAAGACGTTCAACTCCCTCCTTAATCGTCATATCATCGCTTGACCGAATAAATTCTAGGCTTTTCTTAACTTGCTTCTTATACATTGACTTGTCCTCCTACAATATCAAATATACGAACAGGACGGTTGATTTCCTCAAATATTCGCTCAATTCTTTTTGAATCTGTATCGGTCAGGAAAATCTGTCCAAAATCATCTTCGGAAACCATTTGCATCAATTTGTGTGTTCTACGATCATCTAGTTTATCGAAAATATCATCCAGAAGAAGCAGAGGTTTAAAACCCTTTTTATGTTGCAAATAAGAATATTGAGCAAGTTTTAGCGCAATTAGAAAAGATTTCTGTTGTCCTTGAGAACCAAATTTTTTCAAAGGCATTCCACCGTGAATTGTAAATATCAGATCATCCTTATGTATGCCCTGGGTGGTACGCTCTAACATACGGTCACGCTCCAAGTTCTTTTCTAAAATATGTAAAAAAGAATCAGTCATTAAAGGCGATTCATAGTGCAATTGTACGGACTCCGCGTCGTCAGTGAGAAACTGATAATGTCGGTCAAATTCGGGCTGAAACTCTTCCATGAAACAACTTCTCTTTTGGAAAATAATATTTCCTACTTCCTCAAGTTGAAAATTAAGAATTTCAATTAGTCCAAGATCAAGTACACTGGTTTGACGCGCTTGTTTGAGAAGGCTATTTCGCTGCGCAAGGAGCTTATTATAGACAATTAACGTATCCAAATATTTATTATCAGTTTGTGAGATAACATTATCCACAAACTTCCTTCGTTCCTCGCTTCCGTCTGTGACGATGATGCTATCGTTTGGCGAAATCATGACCAAAGGAAACAAACCGATATGATCAGCCAATCTAGGATAATCTTTCTTGTTTTTTTTAAACTGTTTTTTTTGATTTTTTTTTAAGCTACAAGATATAAAATCACTGGATGATTCCTTATCAAATTCTCCCTGTACCATAAACCAGTCGTTGCCCGATTTGATGTGCTGTGAATCGATCGGATTAAAATAACTTTTACAAAGGGATAAATAATGAATCGCATCTAAAAGATTAGTTTTTCCAACCCCATTATCACCTGTAAATGCATTTACCTCAGGAAGAAATTCCAAAGATGATTCCGCGTAATTTTTGAAATTTAGAACAGAAAGTTGCTTGAGCCACATGGCACAAAGATACGCTATTTGGATTGCTAAAAATTATTTAATTTCCTCAAAATCGACAAACTCACCAGCTGTTTCCGTCCCCTTACGTTCGACACCTTCTTTTGGCGGAATGTAATCTACATGCACCTTACCTTCTGGCTGCGATCTTTTAGCTTGCTCTTGTCGTTGGCCGTTAAATTCATAATAAAAGGTTCCGCCTTGCCCTTGGCTATTATATGCTCCCCCTTGTTGCTGCGCTTTTTTCATTAACTTTTCAGCTGCTTTGCGCATCGCAAAAGGTAAAAATAATTTAAATAAGAATCTTACTACAAAGTAAACAGCGAATGCAATAAGTATAAATTTTAAAAATGCCATAGTTAATTCGTTGTTATTTTATCAAAAATAACCAATAACTCGGAAAATTGATGTCTTTAAAATGTCAGATAAGAATTTATTAACACATTTTAAGACTTTCCTAATTTCTCTTTCGTTTCCATAATAATCCGGTAGAGTTCTTCTTGACGCTGCGTACCCAAAACATAAGTAAGGCCATTTTTATCTGTCAGAAAAACAGCATTTTTGCCGCCAGCAAAAAATTTAATTCTACCTTTTGTATGAAGATTGTAAACTGGATTATTAAAAAAGAAAGTGCTATATGGCGCCTTTTCTATCTTTGTGATAGAAGCAAGATCTATTTTGACCACTCGGGTAGACCAAAGCCCGCTAATAAGAATATGATCTTGAAAGACCTCCGTACGGAATAACACCATATACATCATTACGATAGATGTGATGATAATACCTACCCCGACAATAAAAAACAATTGACTGGAAATCAAATGATCCAAATTTAGATAAAATGCAGTAAAGCAAAAAAGTACAAGCACCAAACGCACGCTTATCCAAACACGGTCACGACCTAAATATTGATTTTCCGAATAGAGTACACCTTCTTTCATTTATTTAAGATTTAGCTGTCAATTGGGAGACTCAATACCATTGTTTTCGTATATTTCAACTTATCAATAGCATCGCTTTGCTTCTATGGATTCACCATCCACACGATACTGTATTAGATCATAGAAACACATTGTACTCTCTCCAAAAACAGAGTTTTTTGTCATAATCAGCGTCAGTATTTTTCGCTAATCCGTTCTGCAAACTAAAGTAAGGACTTTTTTTGTATTGGAGGTAATTTTATAACGATTGTCTATCCGATAATTTGCTACCCAAAGAATATCTCCGTTTCCATTCACCACTATCGGAATATTTTCTTTTTCAAATAAACTGATCTTTTTATTGATAAAAAAATCGCTCAGCTTCTTACGCCCTTCCATACCTAAAGGATAAAAGCTATCGCCAACTTTCCACGATCGAATCGTGAGAGGAAAGACCAATAGGTCATAATCCAGTTTCGCAACCTCTGTCGCGTTGATAATAGTTACATCTGTAGAAACCTCAGCATGAAAACAATACTGCTTCCACTCCACGGTCGAAGTTTCAGAGGTAATCAAAACCTCATCAGCAGAAATAAATTCCTTCTCTCGAATAAAAAGTTCATTTCTGTCCAAGAGCATATGGTAGCAATCAGATTGAAAAATACGCCCCGACTCTCTTACCCACGCCTGTTGGAGATCACTTAATATCGCCTTTGAGAAATTAAAGGGCGAAAATAGCTCATAGAGCAGTGGAAGATTATCAAGATAAGGTTCTAAATCTTCTTTCCGAACCTCCCACCCTTCGCCAGTAGGATAAAAGAGCTTCCTCCGAATAGGCTCTACAAATTGCTGCAGCAGCTGATAAGACTCTTTAAAATGATTAATATTCTGCTCAAAGACCATTTCGAAATCTGGCTGAAGCTTTTGAAAATGCGGAATGATATCAATCCGTATTTTATTTCGGGCATATTTTGTTGAAAAATTGGATTGATCATCCCGATAGGCAATACCGTACATATTAACAAAATGCTCAATGTCGCTGGCCTTTAGAAAAAGTAAGGGTCGAATGATGCGCTCCCGGAGAGGGAGAATACCTTGAAGTCCCTGAAGACCAGTTCCGCGACAGAGGTTTAATAGTACCGTTTCGATATGATCATTCAGATGATGAGCCACTGCAATTCGATCGAACCCCATTTCATGTCGCAATTTCTCAAACCAGGCGTAACGAAGTTCACGGGCAGCCATTTGAATCGAAATCTGTCGCTCCTTCGCATAGGCTTTTGTATCAAAATGCCGCACAAATATCGGAACATTATTTTCCATTGCGAACTTTCTAACCAATGCTTCGTCTTCATCAGAATCCGTCCCCCTCAATTTAAAATTACAATGTGCAATAGCAAGGGTATAACCCGCTTTTACAAATAGATGTGCCATGAGCATTGAATCCTTTCCTCCACTCACTGTAAGCAATACCTTATGATGGGGCATTAATAAATGCTCCTTTTCAATATAGCCCTTTAGTCTTTCCAGCACATTCATAGAACAAAGTTAAGGTATATTTTATGTCAAAGATAAATTCAAGTCTTAAAATTTGTGAAATCCAGTAAAGTAGCAATTAAAATCCATATTTTTGCCCATGTGAAACAATACATTTATACACTTATTGTATTTATTTTAACTGGCTTGTCGGTCCAAGCACAGAAACAGGATGAGCTAAAGCTTCTTTCATCATCCCATATTATTACTGGAAAAGATGGCAATATCCTGTTTTACCGTCCAGTCTATGAACATGTAGGCTCAACGCTATCCTCAGATAGTGGCTATTTGCATAAAGACAACATTGGCCGACAATTTTTTGAAGCCTTTGGGAATGTTATCATCACTCAACCCGACGGTACCCAAATATTTTCCAATAAATTACACTATGAAGCTGCCATGCAACTCGCTACACTTACGGGAGCAGTGCGCATGGTCAGCACCAACGGCTCCATACTGACGACCGACCACCTTGTCTATAATATGCGGAGTAAAATCGGTAATTATTACAGTGGTGGGCGTATTCTTTCAGGAAGTGATACGATTACCAGCCAGCGGGCTACTTACTTCGAAAATACAGGCGAGTCCTATTTCAACCAAAAAGTTGTGGTTCGATCAACCAATGTAAAAGTCTACACGGACTCCATGAAATACAATGGCAATACACGTATTACCGAATTCTATGGCCCTACTAATATCAAAGGGAATAAGGGGGAAAACTTATATACTGAAAAAGGCCGATATCACATGGCAACAGGCCAAGCCTATTTTTCTAAAAATAATCTCTACACCGAAGGAACAAAGTTTCTCAAGGGAGATAGTCTATTCTACGATAGGCAGGTGGGAATAGGTAAAGCCGTAAAAAACGTGGTCTTTGTTGACACATTAGACAAATTTTACGCCTACGGCGGATTTGGCCTGTACAATGGGAGGAACGAATCCATCACCATGACAGATAAGCCGTTGATCATTTCGGTTGTCAAAAAAGATTCAACACAAAAAGATTCTGTATCTTCTTTGTCTCCTGCTCCACAAAAACCAGGGCAAGAGCTCAAAAAAGAAACTAAAGAGTTAAAGGAAATTGAGAAAGATCGACAGAAAGGTAACCTCAAATCAAATAAGACCGCATCAGAAGGAATTGTCGAAGAAAAGGATCGTTCGGGTAAAAACACAAACAGCGGCAAAAAAGAACAGTTACAGTCTAACGCACAAGTAGATTCAGTTTTTATGACGGCCGATACACTGTTCTCGCAAATGATATTCCGCAAAGATTATGTAGCTAAAGATTTCAAATTGGATCGTGAAGGTGGAGCTATTGAAGACGATAATGAGGTCGATTATGGCGAAAAAGATTCAACATCAGCACAGATTGACTCTATCGATGCTTTAAAAACCGTTGCAGATAGTCTTCAAAAAGACCTCGATAGTCTGCATAAAAAAGACAACAGGAAACCCGTAGTAGAAAAAAACACAAACAAAGTACACGATAACCTGACGAATAAAAAGCCGGTTGTTCCGAAAAAAGCACCAATTATCGTTGGTGATCAGAACAAAATAGAAATTGAAAAAAACCTAAAGGCTGATAGTGTATTACGCAAAAAAGCGATTATCCCAAAGGGTGGAGAATCCGATAAACTCATGGGAGCTGCACTAAAAAATGCAAAAGAAGGAAAAAGCGATTCCCTTGCACAGGACACAGCAAAAACGAGGATTATCAAAGCCTATTATAATGCGCGACTGTTTAAATCTGATTTGCAGGCCGTAGCCGATTCCATGTATTATGGTATGCAAGATTCTATGTTCAGACTTATGGGGAAACCAATGATGTGGGCCGAAAACTCACAAATCTCAGGAGATACCATCTTCCTACAAGTAAAGAATCAGAAATTAGACAATTCACTACTCGTAGGGAATGCTTTTATGGTTAATGCAACGAGTGACTCTCTCAAATTTAATCAAATAAAAGGCCGAAAAATCACAAGTTTTTTCACCAATAACCGCATGGAACGCCTTTTCGTTGATGGTAATGCGGAAAACATATTCTACAATATTGATGAGAAGACCAATGTAACCACAGAGCTTGTCCACGATCGCAGCAGTCGTTTCAAGATCTTGATGGAAGACAATAAGCTAAAAGAATATGTATCAATTCGGAAAGTGGACGGTAAAGTCTATCCTATTGCTGAAGTCACTGCCGATAAGGAATTCCTTCCGAATTTCACGTGGCGCCCGGAAGATCGACCGAAATCTAAAGATGATTTATTAAATCGAAAAAGAGATCTTTCAAAAGCTTCATTTACGGTTCCTACTGCACCGGAAGGTGAGGAATCAGGGACAATGAAGTCTATAAAAAAAGGGGATAAAACTACTACCAATCAAAAGGATACTGCAAAAAAAGCAGATTCGAACGAGAGTAGCGAGAAATTGAAAGATTTAAATCCTACATCCGAAAATAATAAAACGAACACTGCAAAGTCAACAGTCAAACCGGTTGAAACGACAGACAAAACGAACGGAGCGCAACCAAATGTAAAAACTGCAGCCGACAAAGCAACTGCAAAGTCCGACTCAACAACTAATAAACCGGCGATGACACCGGCGCAAGATAGTACACAGACAAAGGTAAAAGCTAAATAACCGCGCCACTACCAGGTCGCACAAAAAAGCAGCGCGAAACAAATTGTTTTGCGCTGCTTTTTTGATTCAAGACTATCTGCTGCTCCTCTCAGATGCGCTCATTCATTAAATTAAATCAATAAAAATTTCCATTTATAATTAATTCGAACGAGATCGTTATTATAACTTACTTCGTTTTTAAATAAGCAGCAAGTTTACCCACAGCAATCGCACGATGGCTTATGCTGTTTTTCTCCTTGGCAGTCATCTCCGCAAAAGTTTTGTCATAGCCATTAGGGATAAAGATAGGATCATAACCAAAACCATCAACACCTCTACGGTCCGCACTAATTTTACCTTCAATACTTCCCTCAAAAAAGTGCTGCTGCTCATTCAAATATAAGGAAATAACCGTTTTGAATCTCGCCGAGCGGTTAGGGTTATTACCCAATTTCTCCAAGACGAGATCAATGTTCTTTTCCATATCTCTTGACCCAGAATAGCGGGCTGAATAAACTCCCGGTTCACCGTTTAATGCATCGATCTCCAATCCAGAATCATCACCAAAGCAGTAAAGACCATATTTATTCACTAAATAATCTGTTTTCTGTTGTGCATTTTCCTGAAATGTTACGCCTGTTTCTGGAATATCATCCTGACAGTCAATATCGTTTAAACTCTTAATGACAAAAGCATTTCCCACAATTGCTTGGACTTCTTCCAGTTTATGGGTATTATTGGTGGCAAACACAAGTTCTAGCATCTTCTATTTATTTTGATATCCCATCAAAAATATGCAATCTTATCCACATTAACATTCCCACACCTATATTTAAGAAAAGACCACTCCACCCAATCTATTGATAAGAAATAGGCAGTTTTATACGCTTTGTAGCCATAAACTACACATATCCGATTGATACAATGAAAAAATGGTGTAAATGGATTAGTCTACATCAGGTCTATCCTAAAAAAGATGGTATTCTATCCAATATTAAAATCAAAAAAAAGATTTTTACCAATCCCACTAAATCTAGTATGACTCAGTATCAGCATTAGGTATCTGAGAAAAGTTAGGAGCCAATAAAGGTCTTAAATTCGTTCCAGAATAGTTTCTTTTTATTCACATCGGCAAACATCTCCTCAAAGCTGAAGGTATTGAAAACTGTAGCAATACGACCCTTCATATAGGAATTATGGGCAATAAAAGGCAATTTTAAGGAGGCCGGCTCTACACCCAATAATATAATCTTAGTGGGCTGAAAAAACTGCATAATGCGCTTAAAATCATTCGGATTATGGGGATTTGCCAAATTGAGTACCGCAACGGTCTCTTTGGTCAGTTTTAAGGCACCAATTGTCTTCTCAAAGGCATCGAGGGCTGCTGGCGAGAAGTAAGGATAATGCTCATAACGTAAAATAAAGAGTATACCTTGTTCTTTGCTTCCCTGATAGATAAACTCACCCCCCAACTCTTCAAGATCGTTAACCACATCCTGCCGCCCATTATCAGACCCAATACCCTTAACTGCTTCCTCAGCATCTAATCCTACTGCCAGATATGAGGTGTCCCTCGCCGCTGAAGAGTTGAGCGCAGCAGATAATATAGGAGTACTATTCCCCTCAGGAATAGGATGAATAGACACATCCTTTTGAAAATCAAAACCATTTGCAAAGATTGTTTCATCCATTAACACCTGAAGCGCTACCGGATTATCTGTTGTAAGATTGCTCATCAAGAAAAGATATATAAGAAAGTAAAGATAAACAAGAAAAGGGAAAAGAAAAAGGAGCGATAAATCGCTCCTTTCTGTATATCGAAAAGATTAATGACCTAAGATATAGGAAAAGATTAATGGCGCTACGATAGTCGCATCAGATTCAACGATAAATTTAGGCGTGTCGATATCCAATTTACCCCAAGTAATTTTCTCGTTCGGAACAGCGCCTGAGTAAGAACCGTAAGACGTTGTTGAGTCAGAAATCTGACAGAAATAAGCCCAAAAAGGAACTTCTTCCCATTCCAGATCTTGATACATCATCGGAACTACACAGATTGGGAAGTCACCAGAAATACCACCAGCAATTTGGAAAAATCCAACACCTTTACCCGCAGAGTTATTGCGGTACCATTCTGTTAAATAAATCATATACTCGATACCTGACTTCACTGTACTGGCTTTCAATTTACCTTTGATCACATTGGATGCAAAGATATTACCTGTCGTTGAATCTTCCCATCCCGGACATACAATCGGCAAATTTTTCTCAGCGGCAGCAACAATCCAAGAATCCTTTGGATCAATCTCATAATACTGTTCCAATACACCTGAATTCACGACTTGATAAAGAAATTCATGTGGCAAGTAACGCTCGCCTTTTGCTTCAGCATCATGCCAAACATCTTCAAGATGCTTCTGCAAACGACGGAAAGCTTCCTCTTCAGGAATACAAGTGTCTGTCACACGATTATAGTGATTATCCAATAGCTCTCTTTCTTGTTCAGCTGTTAAATCTCTATAATTAGGGATTCTTTTGTAATGTGAGTGCGCCACAAGGTTCATCACATCCTCTTCCAAATTAGCACCAGTACAAGAAATAAAGTGTACTTTATCTTGACGGATCATTTCTGCTAAAGAAACACCCAATTCAGCGGTAGACATTGCACCTCCTAAAGAGATCAACATTTTTCCACCATCCAACAGATGTTCCTCGTAACCTTTTGCAGCATCTACTAATGCCGCAGCGTTAAAGTGACGGTAATTATGCTCAATAAATTGAGAAATAGGTCCTTTTTGAGTACTCATGATATTTTCTAACTTTTATAAAATAATAAGTACCGCAAAGGTACTGAATATAATCTATTTTCGCTCCAATCGAGATTCAAAACGAGTATACAGCACATTTTTTTTAAACGCCAACTAAACCTACTTTTTCAACAACTTAGAGAAAAACAAATAGGCCGCTACCAAAAAGATAACGATAATAATCAGAACAATAATCTCTTGTATCCCTATTCCCCAATTCATACTATTCATAATTTACCACAATTTAAATGATCCATTTCTCACAACTATCCAAGAACACTTGGTCTATATCAGCCCCGATACCAATTTCGTCTGAAATATGTATTTTATATCCTTCATATCGAATACCTCCGATCACGGGATCTTTAAGATGGCCAACCATACAGGTATCCAAATCAAAAAACTTGACATGTGGAGCAGCATACGCAAAATGTACTTTTGCCGCCAACGCAAGTCGTGATTCCAACATGCCACCGATCATACAGATAATCCCATATTCAGCGGCAATATCATGAATTTTTAAAGCTTCTTGAATACCACCTGATTTTGAAAATTTAATATTGATATAATCGCAAGCACCGGCTTTACAGAGGCGCTCCGCGTCATGGTGAGAATAAACCGATTCATCCGCCATCACAGGAACAATTGTTTCTGCGCGCAACTGAGGCAAATACTCATCGTTCCATGTACGCATAGGCTGTTCACAAAATTGTATCTTAAAAGGCTCTAATCCCCGCAATGCTTCTATTGCACCCGCATAAGACCAACCTTGATTTGCATCAACGCGAATAGGCATCTCGAATCCAACAGCCTTACGTATTTCTCGAATACGCGCAATGTCTATTTTCGGATCCTTCCCCAGTTTAACTTTCAACATGACCGCACCTTCGTCCTGTAAACGCTTTGCTTTCATTGCCATCTCTTCCGGAGAAGCAATCCCTAAGGTGATATCTGTCGTAATTTCCCGCTTCGTTCCCTTTAGAAACTGATAAAGCGGCAGGCCAGCATGTTTGGCCGCTAAATCATGTAAGGCCATATCAAAAGCTGATTTAATCGTTTTGTTGCCCGCAATATATAAGTCCAATTCAGCCAATCGTTCTTCTATAGCCAAAGGATCGCGCCCCTTCCAGATCTTTGCAAAATCTCTTGCCAGCACTAAACAGGTATCTTGTGTTTCTCCTACGATCATCGGAAAGGCTGAACATTCACCCACACCATAGAAGTTGGCGTCAGTATGAATACGTATAAACGTATTCTGAGCATAATCCATCGTACCAGTCGCAATCACAAAAGGTTCCATTGGTATACTTAATCGATAAATTTCAATTTCAGTTATTTTCATCTTATTCTCTTTAGTTAAGCCATAGCGATACCATTATAAAGGATATGCAATACTTTGCCTAATTTATATATATTATCGCAATCTTGAGATGCATTTCTCATATCCAATATAAAAATATTGCCAAATGATGCATATTTCAGGTACGCGTAAACAGCTAATAACAGCCGTAATCATCAAATACAATATCAGCAATAAAATACACTAAAAGAAGTAATAAAATTAAATTAAACACATTTTCATTATAATTTTTATAATATTTAAGTTTTTTATTCCTATATTAGCAATTATAATTATTTGAAAAGGAAAGATGATCGAACAAAGACCGAAAACGGAGGGCCTTTACGACCCTAATTTTGAGCATGACGCCTGTGGGGTAGGCTTTGTTGCCCATATCAAAGGGAATAAATCACACGCACAAGTAAAAGATGCATTGACCATGCTGGAGAATATGGAGCACCGGGGTGCTTGCGGTTGTGATCCAGAAAGTGGTGACGGAGCAGGTATCATGATCCAACTTCCCCATGAATTTTTATGGGAAGAATGTATCAGCTTGGGTATACAATTGGAGGAGCCAGGTTATTATGGCACAGGGATGGTTTTTCTTCCTAAAGAAGAAGACATGAACAAAATATGTCGGGATTTAATTGAAGAAGCGGCAGTAGAAAGGGGTATGAAATTCCTTGGTTACCGTCCAGTACCTGTCAATCGTGAAGGTATTGGACCGACAGCGCTCAGTGCGGAACCCGAGATTGTCCAATTTTTTGTCAGCAGACCGGACGGCGTTTCAAACACTGAAGAATTTGAACGCAAGCTTTTTGTACTACGTCGCCTGATCATCCAAAAAGTTAAACAACAACAAGAATACCCTCTCCCACTTTACTTTGCATCCCTTTCTTGCAAAACAATTATTTACAAAGGTCAATTAACAACATACCAAGTCGGAACCTATTATCTCGATTTACGCGATCCTCGTGTAGTATCTGCTTTCGGATTAGTTCACTCTCGTTTTTCAACCAATACATTCCCTTCATGGTCACTCGCACAGCCTTTCCGTATGTTGGCACACAATGGCGAGATCAACACCTTGACAGGTAACCTCAATTGGTTTTATGCAGGCATGCGTGCATTATCATCGCCTTACTTTACAGAAGAGGAAATGGAAATCCTACTCCCTGTTGTAGACCGTGGTCAATCAGACTCTGCATGTCTCGATAATGTTGCCGAATTGCTTTTACATAGCGGCCGTAGTTTAACCCATGTCATGTTAATGTTAGTTCCTGAAGCTTGGGATGGTAACACACAAATGGATCCGTTAAAACGCGCTTTCTACGAATATCACGCCACATTAATGGAACCTTGGGATGGTCCTGCAGCGCTTTGCTTTACCGATGGTAAACACATTGGCGCTACGTTAGACCGTAACGGCCTCCGTCCGTTGCGCTATGCCGTCACTTCTGACGACCGCGTTGTGGTTGCTTCTGAAGCTGGGGCACTTCCAATCGACGAATCTACCATCATCAAAAAAGGAAGGCAACAAGCAGGTAAGATTTTTCTTGTCGACATGGAACAGGGCCGTATCCTTACCGATAAAGAAGTAAAAGATCAATTGATCAATCAACAACCCTACAGCGAATGGTTAGACAATTATAAAATCAAATTAGAAGAACTCGAAGAACCTCGAGTTACCTACACCTACCTTTCCAAAGATTCCGTATTCAAATATCAGAAGACATTTGGTTTCTCCCGGGAAGATCTAGAAACGATCCTGACCCCAATGGCTTTAACAGGGTACGAACCCACAGGATCAATGGGTTCAGATGTCCCCTTAGCGATACTCTCCGACCAACCACAGCATATTTCAAGTTATTTTAAGCAATTTTTTGCCCAAGTAACCAACCCACCAATCGATCCGATTCGCGAACGCTTGGTCATGAGTTTAGCAACATTCATCGGTAACGCCGGCAATATTCTGATCGAAGACAAAAAATTCTGTCACTGTGTAACTTTACCACATCCGATCTTAACCTCCAAAGAACTGGAAAAATTGCGTTCCATCGATACAGGGTTATTCCAAGCAAAAACAATTCAATCCTACTTCCGCTCAGATGGCAAGCCTGGGGCGTTAGAAGCAGGTTTAGAGCGCCTGTGTCGCTATGCTGATGATGCTGTGCGTGATGGTTTTGAAGTCTTAATCCTTTCGGATCGCGCAATCGACTCCAAACACGCTGCGATCCCTTCCTTACTCGCTGTATCGGCGGTACACCACCATTTGATCAAAACCGGAAATCGCGGTGCAGTAGGGTTAGTGGTTGAAGCGGGCGATGCTTGGGAAGTGCATCACTTCGCTTGCTTATTGGCATTCGGTGCTACAGCTATCAATCCCTATATGGCATTAGCCAGTATCCGTACCATGAAAGAACAAAATACATTGGATACCGAACTGACATGGCCAGAATTGTCCAAAAACTACGTGAAAGCCGTCAACAATGGATTGTTGAAAATTTTCTCTAAAATGGGAATCTCAACATTACAATCCTATCACGGAGCGCAGATCTTCGAAGTGCTCGGTATCGACAAATCTGTCGTCGATAAATTCTTTTGTGGAGCTGTTTCACGCATTGGTGGCATGACCTTAGATGATCTTGCTAAAGAAGCACTCTCAAAACACTGGCGCGGATTCGAAAAAAGCCGTACCCCACAAAATCTATTGCCAGAAGGTGGTATTTACCAATGGAAACGCCGAGGTGAAGGACACCTTTGGAATCCAGACACAATCCACCTCTTACAACAGGCCTGTCGCACTGGAGACTACGCGACCTATAAAAAATACGCGCAGAAAATCAACGAGCAAAAAGAACATATGTTTACCCTTCGTGGATTACTGGACTTTGCAAAACATCGCAATTCCATTCCACTAGAACAAGTAGAACCTGCCAGTGAGATCCTTAAACGTTTCGCTACAGGTGCCATGTCTTTTGGTTCAATCTCGCACGAAGCACATAGTACACTCGCCATAGCCATGAACCGCATCGGAGCAAAATCCAATACCGGTGAAGGTGGAGAGGATGAATTGCGTTATAAACCCCTCCCAAATGGAGACTCCATGCGTTCAGCAATCAAACAAGTCGCTTCGGCACGTTTTGGTGTCACGTCCAATTACCTGACGCAAGCAGATGAGTTACAGATTAAGATGGCGCAAGGAGCCAAACCAGGTGAAGGGGGACAATTACCAGGACCTAAAGTTGATGCCTGGATTGCAAAAACCAGACACTCTACACCGGGTGTCGGTCTGATTTCACCACCACCCCACCACGATATTTACTCCATCGAAGATTTAGCCCAGCTGATCTTTGACCTAAAAAATGCTAACCGTCAAGCAAGAATCAACGTAAAATTGGTCTCTAAAGCTGGTGTTGGTACCATTGCTGCCGGAGTTGCAAAAGCCCATGCCGACGTCATTCTTATTGCAGGGTTTGATGGTGGTACAGGTGCGTCTCCAATCAGTTCAATTAAACACGCTGGACTACCTTGGGAATTAGGCCTTGCAGAAGCGCATCAGACACTTGTTAAAAACAAATTGCGCAGTCGCGTCGTATTACAAGCGGACGGCCAAGTAAAAACAGGTCGCGACATCATCATCGCCACACTATTGGGCGCTGAGGAATGGGGCGTATCGACAGCAGCATTGGTTGCCGGCGGCTGTATCATGATGCGTAAATGCCATCTTAATACATGTCCTGTAGGTGTTGCAACCCAAGATCCAGAACTGCGTAAATTATTCTCTGGAAAACCAGAAGATATTGTCAACTTATTTACCTTTCTCGCAGAGGAAGTCCGTGAAACAATGGCTTATCTAGGCTTCCGTACCATCAACGAAATGGTGGGACGAGCCCAGTTCTTAAAAAAACGTGAAAATATAGATCATTGGAAAGCCAAGAAAATTGACTTTACCGACATCTTGCACGTGGAACGCAACGAGCCTGGACAATCGTTATACAATACCGAAGAGCAGGATCACGGTATGGCCATGATCTTGGATTGGGGCTTATTAAAACAGTCTAAATTAGCTCTTGAGAGCAAAACTCCTGTGTTTGGCACCTTTAAGGTCAAAAATACAGACCGTACGATCGGAACAATGTTGTCCAATGAAATTTCAAAACTCTACGGTTCTGAAGGCCTGCCTGATAATACCATTAATTTCAAATTTGAAGGTTCGGCCGGACAAAGTTTCGGTGCATTTTCAACAAAGGGTCTTTCATTTGAATTACAAGGTGAAGCCAATGATTATGTTGGAAAAGGGCTATCAGGAGCTCAGCTAGCAATCTATCCAGTTGCAGAAAGTGCTCTCGTACCCGAAGATAATATCATTATCGGCAACGTTGCACTATTTGGAGCAACATCCGGACATCTATTCGTCAACGGACAGGCCGGCGAACGCTTCGCTGTACGTAACTCGGGTGCAACAGCTGTAGTTGAGGGTGTTGGTGACCATGGCTGTGAGTACATGACTGGAGGTCGTGCACTGATCTTAGGGGCAACGGGTCGTAACTTTGCTGCCGGAATGAGCGGTGGTATCGCATGGATCTACGACATTAACGAAGATTTCCGCGAAAACTGTAATCAGGAAATGGTTGATCTGGATCCATTGGAAAGTGAAGACGAAACCGCAATTATTGCTTTGTTAAAACGTCATATCTTGCTTACCAATAGTCGCAGAGCAGATTTTATTTTACAAAACTGGTCAAGAGAAAAAAATAAATTCATTAAGGTATTCCCAAGAGAATACAAAAATGTCATTCGTCAAAAATTAGTTGAAGCATAATATAGGAAGCACAAATCATGGGAAAAATTACAGGTTTTAAAGAATTTGAGCGCGTGCTTCCGACAAAAGAAGCTGTCGAAGCACGCGTACAACACTTCAAGGAATTTAACAAAGGTTATTCTGAGAATGAACTTAATAAACAGGCCGCGCGCTGTATGGACTGCGGTATTCCATTCTGCCATTCGGGCTGTCCATTGGGCAATGTTATCCCTGAATTTAATGATGCTGTATACGATGGAAAATGGGAAGAGGCCTATCAGATTTTATCCTCCACCAATAACTTCCCAGAATTTACAGGCAGAATATGTCCGGCACCCTGTGAGTCGGCTTGTGTACTGGGTATTCATAGTACTCCGATCACTATTGAAGAGATCGAAAAACACATCATCGAAATTGCTTTCAAAAAGGGCTATGTCAAAGCTTACAAAAGCTATTTAAAAACAGGCAAGCGCATCGCTGTCGTCGGTTCCGGCCCAGCAGGACTGGCTGCAGCTGCACAGCTCAATAAAGCAGGTCATGATGTTGTTGTATTCGAACGCGATGACCAAGTTGGAGGATTACTACGCTATGGTATTCCCGATTTTAAATTAGAAAAATCAGTGATTGATCGTCGTATCAACCTCATGAAAGAATCTGGAATCGAATTCAAGGTGAATACTGAAGTGGGCAAAGATATAAGTGTTTACGAATTAAAAGCTTACGACGCTATTGTATTGGCAACAGGATCAACTGTACCCTGGCATATGCAATTACCGGGACATGATGCCAAAGGTATCCATTTTGCCATGGACTTTTTGACCCAACAGAATAAAGAAGTAAGCGGAATTACGATCGACCAAGACCGTATCCTGGCAACCGACAAACATGTTGTGGTCATTGGCGACGGTGATACTGGATCAGACTGTATCGGTACATCCAACCGTCACCGTGCGAAAAGTATCACACAGATTGCCCGTAAACCAACGCCATCCAAAGAACGGCTAAAAAGCAACCCCTGGCCCATGGATAAGCTTACATTTGGCACATCCTCATCTCAAGAAGAAGGCTGTGAAAGACTTTGGGCTACAGAAACCCAAGAGTTCGTTCAAGATGAAAATGGCCATATCAAAGCTGTAAAAATCAAAGAGGTTCAATACGAAGTGGATGAATTCGGACGAAGAACCCGCTTAGGCGAATCTGAAATCCGTGAAATACCAGCCGATCTCGTATTATTGGCCATTGGATATCAACATACCGAGCATACACTGCTAGAACAACTAGGCGTCCGTGTCGATCAAAAAGGAAACATCTTGGCGAATGCCAAAGACTACCAAACCACCATTGACAATATTTTCACTGCCGGAGACTGTCGTAAGGGACAATCCTTGGTTGTTTGGGCGATCTCTGAAGGACGCGAGTGTGCCAGAAAAGTAGACGAATACCTGATGGGATATTCCGAACTTGAAAGCAAAGATTTCTTAGCAACAATAAATGCATAAGAGTTGGGCACGCGCAATAGAGCCCCCATACCAGTGATATGCCAAGCCACTGTTTAATCTTTAGTAATAAGAACAAAAGCTTGCGCAGTATAAAATGATAAAAAGGTCCATTGAATGCTCAACGGACCTTTTTATCATCAATAATTAGCACCTATTTCAAAGAGTCCTTAAGTTTAATAAAATAAATACTGTTTTTGTCAACGGTCTTTATGTAAGGCAATATTTTCGATTTATAGAAACCTTTTCCGGTTACCCCAAAATCATCATCATTACATACCGCAATCAGGGATGGATTAATAACAGCCAAGCCTTCTGCTTTATCATGCGGATACAATTCCGTGATGTCAGTCATTAAATCGGCAACCATGGCCTTTTGGACCGGTTTAATAGTATATTTTGCCAATGTAGCCGCATCTTTGAGTTCCTCGACAGTTTTACCATCAAATAATTTCCCAGTTGCAGTATTATCCGTATCCGAGATATCCGTTGCGCCAGAAAGATCTATTTTATAAATTTTCTTAAATACAGTAGAACGTGATGCTTCTGTCGCATATTCCCCGTCGCGTTCCAAGACAATAAATGTTGAATTGCTCACGGCAGCGATTCCACTTACAGCCTGCAAATCGGTACGCTCCATCATATCGCATCAATTAAATACACCCAGTTATGGAATTTTACTTTTTCATGCATCACTACAAAAATAAATAGCTAATTGTGCAGCGAATCAACGGTACATTCTCTGCCCTCACCTACTAAAAATAGAAAGATGAAAAAGATCATAATTGCCCTTTTCATAGTTTTGGTATTTTCCAATGTAGATACAAAATCTCAGATCAGAACTACGCGAGAGATACCCAGTTTAAAAATTAAAAACGACGATGGTCGGCAAGACAACGTTGTGTTGGCAGACCTAAAAGTAGAAGTTGCCATCTTCGGAAATATCGCCAAAACGACGATGACAATGGTGTTTGAAAATAAAACCAATCGCGATCTCGAGGGCGAACTGACATTCCCTATGCCGGAAGGCGTATCGGTGAGCGGCTATGCCTTAGATATCAATGGCAAATTACGGCAAGCAGTTGCAGTCGATAAAAATAAAGGCACCGAAGTTTTTGAAAGTATAGAAACACATCGTGTCGACCCCGGACTATTGGAGAAAGTTGAGGGTAACAACTTCCGTACCCGCATTTATCCTTTGCCAGCGAATGGTAAACGGACTATTCAGATCAGTTATTCCGAAAATCTAACTACGGAATCCGATCAGGCACGTTATTACTATTTGCCGTTAACTTACACCGCTGCCATTCATAACTTTGCCTTGGATATTCATGTCCTTCAAGACAGCCATAAACCAGATTTCACAGAAAAACCAGATGGTTCTCTAGCATTCTCCCAACACAACAACAATTACACAGCTTCTTTACGTAAACAACATTTTCAATCCCAGCGGAATCTGGTCATTCTACTGCCAACAGACAGCAAAGAGTCATCGGGCTTATTTCAAACAAATCATGATAAGACTTTTTATTTTCTTGCCAATGCAAGCATCAATTCCGTGAAACCTACTCAGAAAAAATGGGGCGACACCATCGGAATTATCTGGGACCGTTCACTGAGTACTAAAAATAGAGCTATAGAAAAGGAACTTGCCCTATTAGATCTCTTTTTTAAAGATAATCCTAACATGCAGGTTGAAATGGGTTTATTGGACATCCAATTTGTAAAAGGACCGACGTTTCAAGTTAGACAAGGTAATTGGGATGAACTTAAAAGTTATCTCAAACAAATGGACTACGATGGCGGCACAGATTATAGTCAAATAAAACCTGGAGTAATAAAAGCCAGCAATTACCTGCTGTTTACCGACGGACTTTCCACATTTGGCCAAAGTGAAATTACCCTTGAAAATCCCGTTTATTGCATTACTTCGTCCAGTGGATCTGACTACGGTATCCTAAAAGAGATTGCTCAGAAACATAGCGGAAAGATGATCAATTTGACCAATGTTTCCGTAAATCAAGCCTACCACAATCTAAATACAATCGATCTTCTTTACTTGGGAATAAAAGAGCACAATGATTTCGATGAAGTTTACCCTAAGAAAGGAACCCCTATACAAGCCAATTTTTCTATTGCTGGAATAGGAAAATACCTAGGATTGAAGCAACTCACATTACTTGTAGGAGATGGACAACATACCCCAAAAGAAGTAAGCATAGCGCTGCATCAAGATCATGGTGAAATTGACCTGCAGCAGATCTGGGCACAAAAGAAAATCGAAGCATTGGACCTTCAATACGACAATAATCGTGAGGAAATAGAAACCCTGGGTAAACAGTTCGGAATCGTGACGCGAAATACTAGCCTAATTGTACTGGAAACTGTAGAAGATTACATACGTTATGCAATAACACCTCCAGCAGAATTACTTCCGCAATTTAATGCACTCAAAAAAGAACATGCTATCGAAAGGGAAGAGCGTGTAGCGAATCTCTTAGATAAAGCCGAAAATAGCGCAGAAGAACTTCGCTCCTGGTGGAATACAGACTTTCGGGCAAAAAAGAAATATCCACAACGGGACACGCAGATTGAGCCCACAGACTATATGGCTGTCGAAGAGATCGCCACCGGAGTTGTTCCTGTTACACCTGTTCCGTCACGTGCTTCAGCCAGTCCTGTCGCGACAACACGCGCCGAAGAATTGAGGTCATCAGATGCTGCCAGCGAAAAAAGAATATCAGTCGTTGGCAATTCAAATACCGCCAAGGCAGCAACAAGCGAATTAGCAATGGCAACCACATCTGACGACGTTCTTCACGAATCCGTTGTTGTTCAATCCTTGGAAGAACCTGTAGCGGGCGTACCAACGGGCAACAGCATCGACAACATCCGTGGAAAAATCAGCATACCCGACATTAAAGAAGATCAGGCCTATCTCAAAGAACTCGATCAATCCAAAGATCCCTACAAAACCTATCTCCAGCTTCGGAATCAGTACATGGGAACACCAACTTTCTATTTTGATGTTGCAAACTTTTTCTTCAAAAGAGGGAATACACAAAAAGCCGTACTAATCCTAAGCGCACTGGCTGACTTGCAGATCGAAAATGCCGATCTCTATAAAACCATTTCATACAAACTACGCGAATGGGGAGATTACGACAAAGCACTATTCATTACAGCCAAAGTGTTGAAATGGCGGCCAATGGATCCTCAAAGTCACCGCGATTATGCCCTCGTTTTACAAGACAAAGGTATGTTCAAGGAGGCACTAGAACAATTATATGGGATTTTGACCCAGAGCTACTCCCCAGAAGCTGCCGATCGCGATGATGGTATTGAAGAAACATTGGTCATGGAAATCAATAATCTCATTAAAGCAAACAAAGCTGCAAGCTCCAAAGTTGCGGTGAACAAAAATTTGATTGCAGACCTGCCTGTGGATATCCGCGTTGTTATTAACTGGAATTCACAAAACACAGATATCGATCTCTGGGTAACGGATCCAAATGGAGAAAAATGTTTCTATAGTAATCCTGCTACAGCAATCGGGGGCCGACTCAGCAATGACTTCACCGGAGGATATGGACCAGAACAATTTTTATTGAAAAAAGCACTTAATGGAACATACAAAATTGAAGTAGATTTCTATAATGACAATTCACTCACTTTAGCTGGTCCTGCCGCAGTTATGGCCGAAATCTACACCTATTACAGCAGTGGAAAGCAGGAACGAAAAATCGTCACGATCTATCTTGACCGAGATAAAGAGCGCAATATTGGGATTGGCGAATTTTCATTCCAGTAGATGAGCAGAGACAAAAGGTGATCAAAAAGTCAAATGAATCCGTTGAAAATTGAATCTATGAAACGATGCTGTAATGGGAGACGTCTAAAGTCACATGAATCGGGTGCTGTCCAAAAAGATTGGATAGCACCTCATTCAATTAATGCAATTTACGGATAACCAAATCCTTTTGTCTATTTTCCAATTTGGTTTTTACATAAGGGTAAGTGAACACCGCTCCTAAAACAATACAGGCGCCGAGATAAAATCCACCACTCATTGTTTCCTTTTGCCCAAAAATCAGCATCGCAAGTAGAATACCGTAAACTGGCTCTAAATTCGTCGTCAGCGCAACAGTAAATGCAGATAATTCCTTCATGACAGCAACACCCATTACATAAGCCACAGCAGTACAAACCACACCTAACAATAAAAGATAGATTAAATCTTGCTGTCCCAATCGCATCCCGGCATTAAAATCTCCTGTAAACAGCATCAATATGCTTATCCAAAAGCACGCCCCCATCATCTCATAAAACGTAATCAGTGTAGGGCTCGATTTCTTAACCATCCGCGCATTGGCAATTGAAAATATACTCGCACAAAAAGCACAGCCAAGTCCAGCCAGCAGACCGACTAGATAATGCGTTTCAAAAGAAAAGATCGTATAAATACCGATAATAATGACTAGCCCCACTACAATGTCCAAACGCGCGATGCGCTTTTTATTCACAATAGGTTCCAATATTGCCGTGAATAATGTCACCGACGAAAGTGTTACCAACGTCACTGAAACTGTAGAAACTTTGATCGAATAGAAGAATAGTACCCAATGCAGGCCCACCACCGCTCCTACCATAAAAAATTGGAGAAACTGCTTCCTCGAAACTAATATAGATTGTTTGGTCACTAAGAAATAGATCAGCAGAGCAATAGATGCTATTGCAACGCGATACCATACCAAATGAAGGGCAGATACGGAGATCAGACTCCCCAAAATTCCGGTAAATCCCCAAATAAGTATTGTTAAATGCAGAATTAGAATATTCCGATTTAATTTAATTTTAGTCATATTCTCTAGAATACATGTGTATGGAAATGATGAGCAATACCTACTATTTCCCTTAATAAGGCAGGCTCACTGAAGTTATTGAAAACTGAACAAAAATTTATTTTGGCGCTTTAATCGCCAGATATATTGCTACCAAAAAGAAAGTAACATTTGGAATTAATACGGCTATCAACGGTGGTAGTCCCCCTTTCAAAGAAAACATAGTTGCAAACTGTATAAAGACGATATACGTAAAACTTAACGCGATACCGATACCCAGACTCAATCCTATCCCCCCACGCACTTTCTTGGAGGACAGTGCCACACCCATCAAGGTCAGTACAAAAGCTGAAAATGGATACACATAACGCTTGTATTTCTCAAGCAATAAATCGTTCATGACGCCGGTACCACGGATCTCCTCTTTACGGATACGAATATTTAATTCGTGTGTATCCATTGCAGTAAACATATTATCACGCACCTCAAAATCCGAAGGTTTCATATCTAAGGTAGTGTCTTTAACAGTACCTTTTTCCATGCGTTCATGCAATCCATTGATAATACGATTGGTATACCCTTCAATCTTCCACTTCGTGGCCACTGAGTCCCAAGTAATACGGTCAGCCATCATTTTTTCTTTAAGCGTATCCCCCTTAAAAATTTCAAGAACAAATCCGTAACCTGTTTTGGTCGTATTATCAAAATTGTCTATATACACATAGCTGTCTTTGTCCAATTGCATATGGGTAGAAACCCTTGAATTATCCTTAGGTGGCTTAACATAGATGTTTTCAAAATCAACCTTCATCTTATTGGTATTCGGAATAATAAAAATATTGAATACCAGCGAAACGGCAAAAATCAAAGTAGCTGCAATCATATAAGGACGAAGAAGCCGATTAAAACTATACCCAGCACTTAGAATCGGTACAATTTCAGTTTGATCCGCCATTTTTGACGTAAAGAAGATAACCGCAATAAAATTGATCAGTGGACAAAGAAAGTTCAGATAAAAAGGAATGAACCCAGCATAGTACTCAAAAATAATCTTATCTAGAGGAGCATGATACTTTAAAAAATCATCCAATCGTTCGGACACGTCGAAAACCACCATGACAACAGTAAATATGGCCATGGTGAATAAAAAAGTAGATAGATACTTTTTAATAATGTAACGATCGATTAACGACAGCATTTCCTTGAACGAGTTAGTCTTATAAACGTTGATCCAATATTTTCACCATTTTGCTTTTCCAATCGTAGAAAGTCCCATCAATGATTCGCTCCCTAGCCTGATTAACCAACCAAAGGTAAAAATGTAAATTATGTAAAGAAGCAATTTGTGCTCCAAGAATTTCTTGCGATTTAATCAAATGTCGAAGATAAGCTTTTGAATAAAATTGATCTGCATGCAAATCGCTTTCCACTTCTATTGGCGAAAAATCATCTTTCCACTTTTCATTTTTGATATTGATAATCCCATTTTGTGTGAACAGCATACCATTTCTGGCATTGCGGGTTGGCATGACACAATCGAACATATCCACCCCTAACGCAATGTTTTCAAGAATATTCACCGGTGTACCCACCCCCATAAGATAACGTGGCTTGTCATGCGGCAAGATATCGCAGACAACCTCGGTCATCGCGTACATTTCTTCCGCAGGCTCCCCTACCGACAATCCGCCAATCGCATTCCCATCACGATTAAATGAGGCAATAGTCTCCGCAGATTTTATTCTTAAATCTTTATAAACAGAACCTTGAACAATTGGAAATAAAGTTTGATCATAGCCATAAAGCGGATCCGTACTATCAAAACGATCCACACAACGTTTCAGCCAGCGATGCGTCATATCCAAAGAACGACGTGCATAATTATAATCACATGGATACGGTGTACACTCATCAAATGCCATAATGATATCGGCACCGATAATACGTTGCGTATCCATTACATTTTCTGGTGTAAATAGATGCTTTGATCCATCAATATGAGAGCGAAAGGTAACCCCCTCTTCTTTAATCTTACGTACTTCAGTCAATGAATACACCTGATAACCACCCGAATCGGTCAAAATAGGACCATCCCAACCGTTAAACTTGTGCAATCCTCCCGCTTTATTCAATACATTCAATCCTGGTCGTAAATACAAATGATAGGTATTACCCAAAATAATCTGCGCTTCAATATCATTCTTCAATTCATGTTGATGAATTGCTTTCACTGTACCTGCCGTACCAACAGGCATAAAAATAGGTGTTTGAATGGGACCGTGTGCAGTTTCGACAACACCTGCACGTGCTTTAGACAGCTTATCTTGTGCTTGTAGCGTAAATTTCATTAATATTTTTCCTCTGAGACTATTTCTATTTTAAAGGATGATTTGCCAGAAAGATGGCGCCATAAGTATTTGCCTACAACTAACTACAAGCTCATTATCAATTATTTATAGCTTAAAAAACTACGATAACCTACCTAATACCCACCTAAATTGGGATTCATCCCTAGAATATGTTGCAAAAATACTATAAAAAGATTTGCAAACAGGATGTTTCAAAAATAAATTATCATTTTTCAGCTGTAAAAAAGTTGTGGAAAGCACTTATCTTTGTGAGCTATGCTTGACCTTCACGTATTTTTGGCCAATCTCCCCTATATTGCTTTCGGAGTATTGGGCCTTTTTCTATGTATACAATTATACTACATCTTATTTGTATATAGTAAATTGAGCCGTTATCAAATTCCCCCAGTACAAGAAGGAACGGAATTCCCGCCGTTATCCGTAATTATTTGTGCACACAATGAACAGGATAATATCGCCCAATTCCTCCCGGACATAATGCATCAAGACTATCCTAATTTTGAAGTAATCGTTGTCAATGATTTTTCGACAGACAATACGCCTTGGATATTACATGAATTCGAAGCAAAATATCCGCATTTAAAAATTGTCGATATCAAAGAACATATCCGCTTAAAACATGGCAAAAAGTTCGCCGTAAGTATGGGTATCAAGGCTTCAAAACACCAGACACTGGTGTTTACTGATGCCGACTGTGCACCACAATCCAATCAGTGGCTTAAAGAAGTCGCAGCCGCTTTCAGACCTGAAACAGAAATTGTGCTCGGCTATTCCCCGTATTTTAAGAAAAAAAGCTTATTAAATCTATTGATTCGATTTGAAACCAGTCATACGGCCATGAGTTATTTCTCCTATGCCCTGAAGGGGGATGCTTATATGGGGGTCGGTCGGAATATGGCCTACAAAAAAGATCTCTTCTTTCGAAACAAAGGGTTTGCGGCCCACATGCATATTAAATCTGGCGATGATGATCTCTTTGTCAACCAAAATGCAAATCCGATCAATGTCAACATCGTACTGTCGGCAGAATCCATTGTCTATTCGGAACCCAAAACGACTTGGAAAAGCTACTACAAACAAAAAGCAAGGCATTCAGGTGCATCTACTATTTATAAAAAACGTCATCAACGCATGCTGGGTACCCAGCTGGTATCCGCATTCCTTTTTTACATAACGATCATTGCGACCACAGTTGCTTTCCCAATGTACTGGTATGTGCCTTTGAGTGCCTACCTCCTTCGGCTTATTGCACAATGGATAATATTTAACAACATCTATAAAAAACTAGCTGTAAAGGAACTGATTTGGTGGTTGCCTTTGGTAGACTTCATCTACTATTTCTATATTTGCATCAATGGTATGTTCAGCCGAAAAAAGAAAAAAATAAGCTGGAAATAGTTCACATTTAAAATATCACACTTTGAATCCAACAGTCGATATCATCTATAATTATTTTCCAAAACTGACCGATAGTCAAAAAGAGCAGTTTGCAAAACTAGCCGATCTATATACGTTTTGGAATAGCCAAATCAATGTCATTTCACGTAAAGATATTGATAGCCTCTACCTGCATCATGTATTACACTCGTTAGGTATCGCCAAATTTGTCCAAGAGTTTACACCTGGAACTCAAATTTTGGACGTCGGGACCGGAGGAGGCTTTCCGGGCATTCCAATGGCCATTATGTTTCCTGAAGTCAAATTCCACTTAGTCGACTCGATTGGAAAAAAAATAAAAGTCGTACGTGAAGTTGCCTCCGGATTAGGGCTTAACAATGTCGAAGCAGACCACATCCGTGCCGAACAACTCGACGACAAATATGATTTTGTGCTATCAAGAGCGGTAACAAGACTCGCAGAATTTACACCTTGGATAAGAAACAAGTTTTCAAAAAAAGATAAAAACGGAATTCCCAATGGTATTCTTTATCTAAAAGGGGGCGATCTCAGTGAAGAAATCAAAGAATCCAAACTCAAAGCAGAATTACATCCACTATCAGATTACTTTAAAGAAGACTTCTTCGACACAAAATATCTGGTATATGTACCGATGTAGTTAAAGCTTGGCATTACCCATTGGAAACTGTAGCCGCCTATGGATAATGTCTACAGAATCGATGTAGTTCGTTAAACACTGATGGATATAAGCGATCTTCTCATAACGATCATTATCTCGAAGCCATTTTAAGGAGGGCTCATAGTATATCCTAAATTTGCGCAACGAATCTCCCGACAACTTACTATACTCCTGCGTCAGCGGATACCATTCTTCCCGGATCAGATCCTGATGGTATTCCTTTTCAAACTGACGCTGGAGCTTCCTTGAATTTCGTCCCTTCCGGCTGAATTTATTGTAAAGCTTGTTTAGATTGACAGCAATCCCACCTTGATGGGAAAGTGTAACCATGTTTTTCGTATCGCCCCAAAAAAAGATGGATTTATCCCCAGCAGATTTACGTTTGATCAAAACAGTATCCAATAGAAGTGTATCTCGTTTACTTCCTCTTTTCTCAATAGTATCCTGATCATAAGAAACCATCGGATAGGCAAAAAGCCTCTCCCGATAAAATGAAAAATAGACACAAAAAAACAATAAAGATAGCAATGCGATCCGTACCATATTTACAATTGATTAACTAAAAATAATCAATTAAAAATAAGGTTAAAAAATCTTTAACCGCCTTTTAACTATCTTTAACTAAAAAAGTTAATGTCCTAACTCTTTTTTGATTTCTAGGCCAATGAGATTGATTTCCTCATCCATCCCAAACATAGGTAGTTCTGTCTCCGGATTCAATTTTAACCAGTTTGTATCATTATCTTTAATAATCTTGACGTATTCAGCGCCATCTTTAAAAATAACATAGGTATCCTCCTCTTCAGGGAAGACAGAATAAACTATATCTCCCAATTCAATATCAAAAGGTTCTTTCATTTCCATCGTTAAAATATCATTAGTCGAACAAAGTTACCAATTCCTCTTCTTTCTTTCCAAAATAGACCGATATTTCATATCATATTATACCTCGCCCCTACGTCTCTTATCGATATTGCTTAATTGGAACAAAAAATACAGTAGCTCCAAGCAATTCTAACAAAAAGTACAGCAGCTACTTATATTTTTCTTATCTTTAAACAAACCCAATTATGAAACTAATTTACCCCATAGCTTTGACGCAAATCAAGGGCATTGGCCCTAGAACGGCACGCAATATCATTGACCAAGGTCATAGCCTAGCAGATGTGTTCACCTATTCAAAACGAGAATTGATGCAGCTTCTCGGTATACGGGAGTCAATCGCTGAAGCAATTTACAACAAAAGTTATATGCCCGCCTGCGAAAAAGAACTCGCTTTTATCGAAAAACACCAGATACAAGCCTTATGGTTGGAAGACGAAAATTATCCAGACAGGCTTCGCCAATGTGAAGATGCTCCGCTTGTTGTCTACTATAAGGGGAACCAGCCGCTAAACAGTTCGAAGATCATTAGTATTGTTGGTACTAGACATGCAACCCACTATGGCCAGAAAATATGCGAAGATCTGCTGGACGCCATGAATGGATCCAAAGACACCTTGATCGTTAGCGGTCTCGCCTATGGTATAGATGCATTGGCACATCGCAATGCATTAAAAAACCATCTACCTACCATTGCCGTATTAGGACATGGTCTCGATCGAATTTATCCAGCATCTCATCGCGAGCTTGCTGCAAAAATGTTAGACCATGGCGGCTTACTGACAGAATTTACATCCAATACCTTACCCGAACGCGGTAACTTCCCTATGCGCAATCGAATTATAGCAGGAATCGCCGATGTCACCATTGTCGTGGAGGCAGCCATTAAAGGCGGTGCTTTGATCACCGCAGAACTGGCCAACAGCTACAACCGAGATGTATGTGCTTTCCCAGGTTCCATTTATGAAAAAAGCGCTGAAGGTACCAACTACCTCATCAAAACCAACCGCGCGCATATGATTCGAGGACTTCAGGATCTTGAATACCTGATGAATTGGGAAATCACAAAAAAAACTGCTGCCCCACAGCTTAGCCTCCCATTAACACTGACAAAAGATCAGCAACTCCTCTTTACACTCATTCAACAAAAGGGACAACTCGAATTAGATCACTTGATTGAACTCACAAAATGGCCGCAAAGCAAATTGGCATTAATCCTACTGGAACTCGAAATGCAATCATTCATTCACGCCCTGCCTGGCAAAAGGTATAAAACGGTTGGAATGGTAGGAGCTAAAAAAAATTGATACACTTTCCTCCAAAAAGCCAAAGACCGTTGCAATTCAACGCACATGTGAAGTAAAAAGCAGGACATGTTACTTTCAATATTATAAACTAAACCAACAAAACAAACAATTAATGAACGAAAACAACACAAAAAGTATCTGGAAAGTCATCGGAGCATCCTCTATGGGAACCCTCATCGAATGGTATGACTTTTTTATCTTTGGGAGCCTATCGATCGTAATTTCCACCAAATTCTTCCCCGCAGAAAATCCAACAGCTGCTTTCCTTTCCACATTAGCCACATTTGCGGCTGGATTTGTCGTTCGCCCATTTGGTGCACTATTTTTTGGCAGACTAGGTGATATCATCGGTCGAAAATATACCTTTATGGTTACCTTAATGCTTATGGGCGGAGCAACATTTCTCATAGGCTGCATTCCAAGCTACGAAAGCATCGGATTTTGGGCTCCCCTGCTCGTTTTGATCCTTCGCCTGTTACAAGGTCTTGCCCTCGGTGGAGAATATGGCGGCGCAGCAACCTACGTGGCCGAGCATGCGCCTATTGGGCAGCGAGGATACTGGACCTCCTGGATACAGACAACAGCGACATTTGGCCTCTTTATATCACTAGTCGTCATCTTACTGACCAAAAGCTTGCTCACCGAATCACAATTTGACATCTGGGGATGGCGGGTTCCTTTCTTACTCTCTTTAGTTATGGTGTATGTCTCCTACCTTATTCGTAAAAAAATGAAGGAGTCACCCGAGTTTAGCAAAGCTAAAGCAGAAGGTAAAACAAGTACAAATCCATTAAAAGAAAGTTTCGGTAACCGATACAACCTCAAATTTGTGCTGCTCGCACTATTTGGTGCCGCCATGGGACAAGGTGTTGTTTGGTACACCGGACAGTTCTATTCCATGAGTTTCATGAAAACAGTGATGCACCTCCAATCGGATCAGGCAGATACCATTCTTGGGATAGCCCTACTTTTAGGGACACCATTTTTTGTCGTGTTTGGATGGCTCAGTGACAAAATTGGAAGAAAGTGGATTATGCTCGGCGGTATGTTACTCGCTGTGTTGACCTATCGCCCAATTTATGAATCGATGTACCAACTTTCCAATGCAGAGCACAAAGTCAAACTGAATGAAACAGTCGAAAGTCCGACGGTTACAGAAAAAACAGAAATAAAATCAGTTGTCAAAACGCAATATGACGACGGAACCGAAATCACTCGTGCTAAAACAATACACCAATCGGGCAAACTAAAAGGACAGCAAACAGTCACAACAACTGTTCATATTGCCAACTGGAACTATATATGCCTCATTCTCCTTATCTTTATCCAGGTGATTTATATTACCATGGTATATGGTCCCATTGCTGCCTTTCTCGTCGAACTGTTCCCGGTAAAAATCCGCTACACGTCCATGTCCTTGCCTTACCATGTTGGAAACGGAATATTCGGTGGACTCCTGCCCGCCGTATCCACCTACCTAACTACCAATGCCGAAGTAGCGCAGACACCACAATTTTATCTTGCGGGACTATGGTATCCGATTATTATCGCAATTGTATGTTTTATCATCGGCAGTATTTATATCAATAACAAATCAACTCCCACTAATCATGAATAGTATCAAAAAATTACTTGGCATACTCTGGATAACTTTAGCGCTATTTACCGCTTATTTTTCCGTTTTTGAACTAGCATTGCCAAAAATCTCCACCGGTCACCAGGAAGATGTAGTATTTGGAATCATTATCCTATGTATCTTGACACCGATTATCTCCATTGGACTTGGCTTATTTGGGTATTATTCGCTATTGGGAGAATATGACCAAAACAAAATGTAAGCCTTTTTCATCACTTCAAACAAATTATCACCATGATAATCAATCGCATAAGATAAAATAGCATTTTTTCTTTCCTAAAACTGTTTTTTTTTCTACTTTTGTGACGGGTAAGTCTTCTACGACCAGCTCCCATTGACTCCCCCAGGTTGGGAACAAAGCAAGGGTATTTGGTTGAGCGGTGCGATAGAAGTAGCTTACCCTTTTTTTGTGCCCTAATTTTTGGCTGACCTGCCACTTCAAAATTAATTTCAATCTAATAATCAGCTCAATGTCTTATATATCCCAACGGTGGCCCATAGTCCCATTATGAATAGAAGGCCTGTTAGACAAGGCGTTTTCATCGCGTGGCCTATACATTCAACATAATTATAATTGTATATAAACTCAAATTTATATAAGTTTGTAATCGAATAAGAACTATCGTATGAGTTGGTTTAAAAGAGAAAAAGCTGGTATTAGCACAGCTACCGCTAATAAAAAAGAAGCACCTGATGGCATGTGGAACAAATGTCCCACTTGCAAAAAGCCATTATTGCATCTTGAACAAGTAGAAAATGACTATGTTTGTCAATATTGTGGCCACCATTTAAGAATTGGCTCCAAAGAATATTTTTCAATTTTATTTGACAATAACGAATTTACCGAACTATTTCCCAATCTCAGTTCGGGTGACCCATTAGAATTTTTCGATTCAAAGCCATACCCCGATCGTTTAAAAGAAAGCCAGGCCAAAACAGGCCTTAAAGATGCTTTACGTTCTGGACATGGAAAAATGAATGGCCAAGATATTGTTATCGCCTGTATGGACTTTAGTTTTATCGGCGGATCAATGGGGTCAGTGGTCGGTGAGAAAATAGCACGCTCGATAGATTACTGTATTGCGCATAAAATTCCATTTATGCTAATCTCAAAATCAGGTGGTGCGCGCATGATGGAAGCTGCATTTTCATTGATGCAAATGGCTAAAACTTCGGCCAAATTAGCCCTATTGGCCAAAGCAGGCCTTCCGTATATCTGTTTGCTGACAGATCCAACTACGGGGGGAGTTACAGCATCTTATGCCATGTTGGGTGATGTAAATATTGCAGAGCCAGGTGCGTTAATCGGGTTTGCTGGCCCACGTGTCATTAAAGAAACAATAAAAAAGGATCTACCAAAAGGGTTCCAGACTTCAGAATTTGTTCTTGAACATGGATTTTTAGATTTCATTGTCGACCGCAGACAGTTGAAAAACAAGGTAGCTACTTATCTAAAATTAGTCGGATAATTAATCTTCCAAAAGATAAAACAGAAAGCGGTACCAAAACTAGTTTTGGTACCGCTTTTCTCTTTTTAAACACCATCAGAGTCTTATTCAAAGATATCGCCAAAATGACCATAGCGTTCTCCTGTTCAAATAGTCCGGTTCACCTTCCTTATCATACGCTTCCCGCTCAAAAGATATACGTAGATACGCGCGATCAAAATCTTTCAATTGAATAAAGCGAAAGACAAACTCAATAAGATACCATACATAGAAGAAGAGAATACCCAATTCAAGCGCTTGGCGCAAATGTATACGTTCATGACGGATCAGGTTCTCGTTGCATTTGAAAGAGGTACTTTTTAGAAAAATAAAGGGATAAATAGTAATTGCATTCGCTCTTCCAAAAGAAAATAAATTTGTCCAAAATTTGCTAACTATAACCATACATAATACTTTAACCCTTTTCACACGAATCAAACTTATAAAAATTTACGCTTACCCACAATAATTAGCGATTACATATAGATTAGATTACGCTGTTCTCTTTCAGTCGCTCACTACATAAGATGATCGCAAAAATTTCTTTTTGAATAGGAATTTTTATTAAGTTTGCTATAGATTAATTGTGAAGATATGCCGTACAAAGAGCGTGAAATAAATAAATTGTATTATACAATGGGAGAAGTTACAGAGATGTTCGAAGTAAACGCCTCCCAAATACGTTTTTATGAGCGTGAGTTTGATATTTTACAACCTAAAAAGAATAAAAAAGGTAATCGCCTTTTTACGCAGGAAGATATTGCCAATTTAAAAATCATTTTCAATCTGGTTAAAAACAAAGGCTACACGCTTCAGGGAGCACGCGATTATCTGCGAGACAACAAATCAGAAGCAAAAGAAAATCAACGCGTTATCGATTCACTAGAGCGTCTAAAGAGCTTTCTTGTTGAAGTTCGTGATTCCTTATAACACCCTATTTACTGCAGAAATCCTTTCGTTGAACAGAGGTCCCAAAAGCATATTGAGCAACACCATCTAATAGAACAAAGACTATGCAAACAGCATCTATTTTTCAAAACGTTACATACCAAGATAAACAGCCCAAAATGGATCTTCTGCTGGAAACAAATGGTAGCAAAGAATATCGTCTAGCTTTTGCCAAAGGACAATACATGAAAGAGCATAAAACTGCGGCATCAATAGTTGTTGAAATTGTCGAAGGTAATATAGACTTTGGTGTTAACGGAAGTAAAATCAGTCTGACGAAAGGCATGTTAGTTGCATTAGAACCCAATACACCCCATGATCTCTTTGCTATCGCTCAAAGTATTGTTAGGCTATCCATTCTAAAAAAAGAAGCATAAAAAGCTGCTCTGATCTAACGCCCATTCAGCTCAATAACCTCAAGATTTTCAATTTTATCCGCATTGATGTCAAATCGCATCAATGTCCGCACTTTATGCCAGCCGTGCTTTCCTGCTGCCCCTGGATTGAGGTGAAGGCATTGTATTTTGGGATCAAACATCACCTTTAAAATGTGTGAGTGTCCTGTGATAAATAATTTCGGAGGATTTTTCATTAATTCCCCCTTAACACGCGCAGCATATTTCCCTGGATAGCCACCAATATGCGTCATAAAAACGTCTACTTCCTCACATCTAAATCTCAAATCTTCGGGAAATTGCAAACGAATATCCTGACCATCAATATTTCCATAAACGCCGCGTAATGGTTTAAACGACGCCAATCGGTCTGCAATAACACCATCACCAAAATCTCCGACATGCCAGATCTCGTCGCAGGCTGCAAAATGAGTAAATACCGCTTCGTCTAGAAAAGAATGTGTATCCGAAAGTAATCCGATTTTTGTCATAACCTAAAAAGCTAAAAAATAAGGTGCCAATACGCTTCGATAAGCTGCTGAATAAATACCTTTCTTTGCGTATATAACAAACTCACGTACAGTAACCGATTCGACAGGCTTCCGTTCAAATGTAATGATCTTACGGATGACCGATCCACCTTCAAAGGAACTTATCTGAACTTCAGCACAACAATAAAGAGCTCTCTCTGTTGAAATCTCCATCAGTATAGCTGCCAAAGCTGTAGGAACGATCAGAATTAATTTTCCCTGATTCGATAAGCGCAAAGAAGCGAAATCCAATAATTCAGCAAAAAAATTCAGGTCAGTATGCCGCGCGAGCTTCTTTCGATTGTCAGGATTATGGAGTGAATCCGTATAAAATGGTGGATTTGAAACAATCAAATCATAAGGCTCTGCCATTTCCATACACTGAAAGGCACAGGCATGAAGCATAAGCCGATCACAGAAAACGGAATGACGAAAGTTCTTATCTGCCATCGCAGCAGCTAAAGGGTCCATCTCGACAGCCTCTACCCAACTGCCCACAAACCGTTGAGCCAACATCAATGCAATGACTCCGGTTCCTGTACCGATATCGAGAATTCGTCCTACAGTCCCCACTTCCAACAGTGAAGCCAATAATACGCCGTCTGTGTTAATCTTCATTGCACAATCAGACTGATCAACCTCAAATTCTTTAAACCGAAATATCGACGCCATAGACCAAAGATAAAACTTTTAACGCCGTTGGCACAAACAAACGAATATATCCTGCGATTTATTTACTAATTTAGTTTGCAATAAATCTAGATAAACCATGAATATCCGCCAGCTTGCTTTTTTCATATTGATCATTAGTAGCATCCTTCCCACTACACGCTTGCATGCACAGGAAAATTGTGAACGATATACGGTTGAGACCCTTCCTTTGTTGACCAAAGCCTTAAACAACAATGAGTTCGAAAAAATTGACCCCCTACTGAATACTATACAAGCAAGCTGCGGCATCAACGAATATATACAAAGACTGCGCATCCTAATACTCATTATTGAAAAGAAAAATAGCACGACAGCGGTCGACCTATACTGGAACAATCAATTTGATAAGAGCCTGCTCCAAAGACTAGATGCTGCAGATCAAGAAGATTTTACAACGCAGTATGAGCAAAATAAAGCAAAATTCCATTTCTATCCATTGCGTCATCCATTAGATAACCTTATCAAATTAAGGGCGAAGGCACTACTTGCATCTGATAATTACACGTTAAGCAGTCAGGAAATAAAAATCCTTCATCTCTTTGCGGATACACAAGCACCTGAAGAAATCGCAGACAAACAAGCCAATACACAAAGTGATGAACAACAATTTCCAACCCCTAAAGTTTATAGAAACCGGCATAAAGCCAAACTAGGCTATGTCCCTTCCATAGGCGTGATGAGCCCGCTAGGAGGAGGCAACAAAGTGTTCGGTACAAACCTCACGCTCGGATTTATGTTGATGAGCTCGCTGGAAAGGAAATTGATCTTCGAAGGAGGTTTAAAGGTACGCATCAACGCAAACGATCGCAATATCGACTATAATTATGATGGATCAGAAGTATCAGTCAATTCATCAGCGACCGCTTTTATAGGAGGTGCGGTGGGCTATAAAGTTTTTGACAATGACAAATTCATCCTAATTCCAAAAGCCATACTAGGTATTGACATCACAGATACCGGCATCACGGAGAATACGTATTCTTCAGGTTATTATGATCCGGATGGTTATTATTATGACGGTGGATATACAGAGAATATGGTTACCATCAACAATATTCACCTCGGACTTGGTCTTTCCTCACTATTCCGGATGAAAAACCAAAAGTACATCGGCTTCGAACTAGGCTATCATTACGCACCGTATGACGCCAGCAGCAAAGTACTGAGCCCCATCCAGGCGAACTATGGAAGCTTAGCACTATTCTTTAGATTTTAAAAATATAGGTAATCCAAAATGAATAAGTCAGTTTATGCCTGTACACCCAAAATAGCGCGCTACTGCGCTATTCCAATCGAAAAATAAGCCCTATTTTAAAGATTAATGCTTTAGCAACCGCTGAATTTCATCCAGTTTCATCAACGCTTCGACGGGAGTCAACGAGTTAACATCCAAATTATTCAACATATCCCTAATCTTGTTTAGGACAGGATCATCAATCGAAAACATCTGTAGCTGATACGCCTGTTTCTGGATCTTACGCATACTATCCTTAATCTGCTCTCCACCAGTACGCTCCTGCTCCAACCTTTTTAAAATCTGATTAGCGCGATTGAGTAGTTTTTGGGGCATCCCTGCCAGCTTGGCTACATGTATACCAAAACTATGTTCCGAACCTCCCGGAACAAGTTTCCGCAAGAAAATGACTTTATTATTGACCTCCTTTACAGTAACGTTATAGTTCTTGATACGATCCAAAGAAGTTGTCAGTTCATTCAATTCATGGTAATGGGTCGCAAATAGTGTTTTTGCTTTGGCAGCCGGGTGATTATGCAAAAATTCCGCAATGGCCCAAGCAATAGAAATCCCGTCATATGTACTTGTACCACGGCCAATTTCGTCCAAGAGAATAAGACTGCGGTCTGACAGATTGTTCATAATGCTCGCAGTTTCATTCATCTCGACCATGAAGGTAGATTCTCCAGAAGAAAGATTATCCGATGCGCCAACACGAGTAAATATTTTGTCAACTAAGCCAATTTTAGCCTCTTTTGCAGGAACAAAACAGCCTATTTGTGCCATTAATACAATCAATCCAGTCTGACGGAGCAGTGCCGATTTACCCGCCATATTAGGCCCGGTAATGATAATAATCTGTTGTGTCTTCGGATCTAAAAAGGTATCATTAGTGATATAATCCTCACCCACCGGTAGGTTTCTTTCGATGACAGGGTGTCTTCCACCTTTTATATCTAAAATCTTGCTCTCACTGACTTCTGGTTTGACATAATAATTCTTCTCCGCCACAACGGCAAAGTTGAGGAGTACATCCAGCTTAGCAATCAACTGTGCATCCAGCTGAATAGGTTTAATGTATTCGGCGATCGAAATCAACAGCTCAGCATACAACCTACTCTCTAAAGCCTGAATCTTTTCTTCGGCTCCAAGAATCTGTTCTTCATATTCTTTAAGTTCCTCGGTAATATAACGCTCGGCATTTACCAAGGTCTGCTTACGTATCCAAGTAGTTGGAACTTTGTCCTTATGTGTATTAGTAACCTCCAGGTAGTAGCCGAACACATTGTTAAACGCAATTTTTAAGGAAGGAATACCCGTGATCTCTGCTTCCCTTTTTTGGATTTCCAGCAAATAATCCTTTCCTCCAAAGGCAATTTTACGCAAGCGATCCAGTTCCGCATCAACCCCATCAGCAATTACACTCCCTTTATTGATGGCAACAGGTGGTTCTGCCTGAACCTGTAGCTCAATTTGCTCACGAATAGCCGTACAAGCATCCAATTGTTCCGAAATCGTACGCAGTGCATTTGCATCTTTGCGATCTGTAAGTTCCTTCAACTTCTCGATAGCAAATAACGCACGCTTCAATTGCACGATTTCCCTGGGATTCGCTTTCTGAAGCCCGATCTTCGAGATTAAGCGTTCAAGATCGCCCACTTGCTTGATCTGGCCAATCAATTCATCTCTTAAATCGCGGTTAGCGAAAAAGAAATCCACAACATTCAATCGCTCCTGAATACTCTTTTTATCTTTCAAAGGCATTACAATCCAGCGCTTAAGCAAGCGCGCCCCCATTGGACTGGATGTATGATCCAATACATCCGACAACGTGACTGCATTTTCATTCATCGAGCCAATTAGTTCCAGATTGCGAATCGTAAAACGGTCCAGCCACATGTAACGGTCTTCTTCGATCCGGGAAAGCGTAGAGATATGCTGTAAGTTACGGTGCTCGGTTTCATTGAGGTAATGTAAAGCCACACCAGCAGCAACAATACCCGCAGACATACGGTCAACTCCAAATCCTTTCATTGATGAAACCTCAAAATGTTTCAATAATGTTTCAGTAGCATAGTCGCCCGTGTAAGGCCATTCATCAAGAAAATACGTGTAATACTGTGCCCCAAATTGCTCGATAAATTCCTTGCTCTGTTTTTTGGATAGAATAATTTCCGTCGGTTTAAACCCTTGAAGCAATTTATCGATATACGCAACGCTTCCCTGAGCAACTAAAAATTCACCTGTTGAAATATCGAGAAAAGAAATCCCAATCCGCTCTTTTTCGATAAAAATTGATGCCAAATAATTATTGGACTTCTGTTGAACAATATTGTCATTGTAAGAAACACCAGGAGTAACCAGCTCTGTCACACCACGCTTAACAATTGTTTTCGTAGTCTTCGGATCCTCCAGTTGATCACAAATCGCCACCCTTTGACCAGCACGTACCAGCTTCGGAAGATAAGTTTCCAGCGAATGATGCGGAAAACCAGCCAATGCCGTTTCCGATTCCGAGCCATTTCCACGCTTCGTCAAAACAATACCCAAAATCTGAGCAGCCTTAATTGCATCCTCACCAAATGTCTCGTAAAAATCGCCAACACGGAACAACAACAACGCTCCAGGATACTTAATCTTGATCGCATTGTACTGTTGCATCAATGGGGTTACTTTCTTTTCTTTTGCCAACTTTTAAAATCAATTTTTATGAAGCGTAAAAATAGGATAATAACATCGCTTTGGCAAACGATACACTCAACTTCTCAATAAAATCATTTCCATTAAACAAGAATATAAGCTAAGTTTGTAAGCGAAAAAAATTAGTCATGGCCATCAAAAGAACTGGTAAACAAAATACGTCCAGCACACAAAAAAACACCTTCAAAAAGAATTCATTCAACCCGTTGAAGTCAATAAAGTCGCCCATCCTCCGTATTGTCACACGAGTCATTCTCTATTTTATAGGTGTTACATTATTTTGGGTCATTAGCTTACGTTTTATCAATCCCCCAATCACTTGGCTGATGATTCAACGCGGATTTGAACTGAAAGAACAAGGAAAAGGCTTCAAATTGGAAAAAAATTGGCTGGATTACGATGAGCTGTCCGATAACCTCAAGTTAGCCGCTATTGCAGGAGAAGATGCCCATTTTATGACCCACTGGGGTTTTGACTTAAAGGGAATTCAAAATGCCATCAAAAAAAATGCACAAGGCAAAAAACTGCGCGGAGGAAGTACCATTAGCCAGCAGGTAGCGAAAAATGTATTTCTATGGCCTGGAAGATCCTGGTTGAGAAAAGGATTTGAAACCTACTTCACCGTACTTATTGAGACCTTTTGGAGTAAAAAAAGAATTCTTGAAGTTTATCTGAATGTGATTGAAATGGGACAAGGGGTTTATGGTGCTGACGCCGCGGCAGCATATTACTTCAGCAAGACAGGGAGCAATCTTTCCAAAAAGCAAGCTGCCCTAATCATAGCTATATTGCCAAATCCCAGAGAATGGGATGCACGCAACCCTTCCACGTATGTCAATAGACGCGCAAATGCAATTGCAAAATACATGCACCATTATACCATTCCTGAGTAAGCGGAGAATCATGCCTCTGGCGAAGGCCCTGAAAGTGGCAAAAACGAGGCAGTTTATTAAACAACTAAAGGCCATAGTTCAGTACTATGGCCTTTAGTTGTCATTATAATAGAATTATTTGAAAAGTCGCTTATGCCAACTGCTGTGGAAAGGTATGGCCCAAGCATTTTCCATTTGATGCTCCTGTGTAATCGTATTATCAAATACTAAAGTATCGTCATTGATGATACCATCAGCCAATAACTTTTCAAATCCATCACGGCTAACTACGGCGATCCCATCCTCGGACTTGTATGCGAACTGCATACGGTCAAATAATTGAATATTATATTTAGATTCAATGCCTTTTAAAAAGCGTACCGAGCTGTCAATCGAGCAACCAGAGGCAGCGGCGATTTCTTCGTCCACTTTAAGGATAATAAAAAGCCCATCACGCAATTCCGCAGAAGCCGAAAGTGGCTTTCCATGCACTTTCCACTGTTCGGCAAAAGTCATCAATTCGGCCGAAATCTGCGCGCTTTCCTCTTGAGACAATATGCGATCAGCCTGATAAATCCAAATACGTTTCATAAATAAACTCCCTTCCTTGCTTAAATTAACCAATATAATAAGGAGAAATCATCCAATAAACAATTACTCCTGTAACAGCAACATATAACCACATCGGATAAGTAATTCGAGCTAATTTCTTATGTCGTTCGTAAGATCCCGATATACCGCGTACAAATGTAAATAGTACAAAAGGAATAATGATAATAGAAAGCAGGATATGTGTGATCAGGATGAAAAAATAGATCGGTCTCCAAATGCCCTCACCACCATACTTTGTTTCAATCGAAGTCATGTGATAGGCAACATACATCGCCAAAAATGCCAAAGAGCAAGCGATACAACATTTGATCAGACGTTCATGCAAGGACTTATTACCCCTTTTTATTGCAGCTACAGCCCAAAAAAGCAATACAGCAGTAATGCCATTTATCGTAGCGTAGATCGGAGGTAAAAATGTAAGCGGCTTCACATTATAACCCAATTTCTGCAAATTCACTGTAAAAAGGATAGCGACTACTATTGGAATCACAATAGATAGTAGCCAAATCCACTTACTATACTTTTTCTCTGTGTTGAGACTCTCTCTCATGATATAATTACCTTTTTTGTTCTATAGTAGCTGGATGGTTCCGGATTTCCTCGACCAATAATAATTTAATTTCATCCTCAAGACGATCAACGTCAGTCTTCACATTGATATCGTATATTCCTCTTATCCTACCTTTGGTATCGAGCAACAGATAATTTGATCCGATAATAAATGGCTTGCTACCATCAGGGTTGACAAGCGCATCCTGTAAAAGACTTTCTTTCGCAAATTTAAAGATATCCACCGAAGGATTCGTCACAAAAAACCAAGATTTGGTCCAGGGCTTGTAAACTTTTGCATATTTTGCCAATACATCCGGTGTATCATAAGTAGTATCAACGGTAATCGAATACAACTTAACCTTCTTATTCTGAATAAATCGATTAGCAATTTGATCAAGTCGCTTAATCATAGTTCGAGATAACGAAGCATCCCTAGAATACATCAGATGCACTACAGAAAGCGTCGTATCATTATCCAATAGATGCACCTCTTTACCATCGTAATTAACAAAATCAACCGAGGGTACGGTATGATAAATTGTGTCAACAATGTCCCGCCCCCATTTTCGATGGGTAGTGCCAGGCACTTCCTTCTTTCCAAAAATTGGCAAAGAAGCATAGCTGTTCGAACCGCTTTTATTCAGTATAAAATATAAAAATCCTGGCAGTAAAAGAATTACGGCCAGGATCAATATAGTTTTAATACCTTTCTTTTGTCCAGTATTATTATCCATTCACTTTATCTATTTATTGGGAAATAATTGATGTTCTTGAAAAACAGAAGCTAAATGCCCCCCTTCGACAAGCATCAAAACAATAAAATAAATAATAAAAATAAAGACAATTCCAACGGTAACGATAAAGCTCGATTTTTCGAATTTCAAGTGCATAAAGAATGCAACGATATAATAAGCTTTAACCAAAGTAAGTACAATATAAATGGTATTTACCAATGCACCCTTCGCTAAAATTTGCCAATGGTGCACAAAGCCCAATGCAATTAAGAACTCTAGACAAGTAAGCGCTAAAAGCACGCCAAATACTCTCCAAATGGCTTTTTTATCCATCCCACCTTCGTGAGCATGCTCTCCATGAGCGATATTATCTTGATATTGTGACATAGCTATCTAAAATTATTTATTGCGTAATTAGATTAAGTAGAAGAATGTAAAAACAAATACCCATACTAAATCCACAAAGTGCCAATATAAACCTACTTTTTCGATCATTAGGTAAGAACCACGGTTTTCAAATGTATTATTTAATGTCATACATAAAACGATGATATTTAAAATAATACCTACTGTAACGTGAAATCCGTGAAAACCAGTAATTGTAAAGAACAAGTTAGCAAATTGTAACGCGGAAGTATAGGAAATGTCGTGTGTGAAATAAGGTAATAATGCTGTTTTGATAGCATCACCTTCCAATCCAGTTGCTGGATTTTTACCAAACCAGAAACCCATGTGGTGTAAGTGGGTCCACTCAATAGCCTGACAACCAACGAAACAGATACCGCCCAAAATAGTCCACAACATCCATTTGACTACTTCATTCTTTTGGTTACGGTGGCCTGCCTCTACAGCCAATACCATCGTTACCGAAGACATAATCAAAATAAATGTCATCAAACCGACGAATACCAATGGCTGACCATGCTCCGCAATTCCAGGGATAGATTGGAAGATCTTATCTGGATCAGGCCAGGTTGGATGAGAAAAGCGTTGTGCGCCATAATAAACCAAAAATGCAGAAAATGTGAAGGCATCCCCTACCAAGAAAAACCACATCATGATTTTTCCATACTCTAAGTTCCAAGGTGATTTTCCACCATTCCATGGACCAGTTTTTACCTTATCCAATTGCGATACTGTTGTACTCATTGTTTACTATTATTGATTCAAAAGTAAGAAAACATATATATAAATCCATAAAAGATCGAGAAAATGCCAAAAAATACTGGCAAGATCCATGCGGAAAAGATTGCCGTCTTTAGGAAGTTTGTTAATTCCTATAATCGCGCCAATCAAAACGATCAAACCCGCAATAATATGTGCCAAGTGCATCCATATAAAAACATATACAAACGATTGTGATGCATTGTTATTCACAAAATAAACACCCCTATCGATCAATACATTCCAAGCATGAACTTGCAAGGCAAAAAATACGACTCCCAAAATAAAAGTTGCTATCAAAAACAACCGCTGTTTGGAAGGCTCACCATTTTTAGCCGATCTATGCGCTAAAAACATGGTCAGACTGCTAACCACAATCACCAGTGTACTATACAAAAGTGCGTTGGGTAATAAGGTCTTAATTCCTTTGTCAACACCACTCGCCGTATATACTATGAAACCACTGGATAACGCGGCAAACATCATAAACATACCCAACATGCCCAACCATAGGTTGAACTTCTGGGCTTTTCTCTGTACTAACTTCTCGTCAGTTTGTGTTTGTATATCTAACATTATTTCAATGGAATAAAGTTAAGCAATAATACGAGTTGCGTAACAGGCAGATAGATAAATGAGGTAAACATCACTTTCTTTGCTGAGGGAATATCACAATTCTTAAACAGCAAATAACCATAATAACCAAACATCAATCCACCAATCACGGAAACAACCGTAAACCAAATCCCACCAAAGCCAAAATAATAAGGTATAAAACCTGCAGGTATCATAAACAACCCTGTTAAAAACACCATAAAGGCCGATATCTTATCACGTTTTGTCGTCGGTAATAAGCGAAAGCCCGCCAGTTTATAGTCGTCATCCACCACCCAGGCAATTGCCCAAAAATGCGGAAACTGCCATAAAAACTGAATAGCAAACAATACAAAAGGTATAATAATAATGGCCTCTTCGTTATGTCCACTATAGTAGGCTAAATCATCTTGCGAAAAGGCTGCATAATATCCTATTAACGGAGGAAATGCACCCGGAAACGCACCGACAAACACTGCTATTGGCGATTTTCTTTTTAAAGGTGTATAGATAAACGCATAGAGCAGAATACAGAATACCGATAGCAAGCCCGCTACGAAATTCAATCGAACAAGTACCAAGGTTCCTAATATGCCCATAAAGACACTCAATACCAAAGCCTGTCCAGTTGTCATTCGGCCAGAAGGCAAGGGTCTGTCTTCCGTACGCTTCATCAGTTTATCCAAATCTTTTTCAATGATCTCGTTAAAACCATTGGCAGACCCTGTTACCAGAAAACCACCCAAAGTCAACAATAACCAGTTGATCCAGACGATATCACCCTGTTGTTTTGATCCGATCAAAAAAGCAATTGAGGCAGAAAATACCACCGTCAACGTAAGTCGCAACTTAATAAGCTTTTTGAAATCTGAAATAAATTCTTTCATAACTAAAAGAGACCTCCTACTATCAGTGTAATTAAACACGTCCTTTTAAACATAAACATCTCGAGTGCGGTATTAGTGCCGTTGCTTATTTAACAATAACAACAAGTAAAACTGCGCTCCAAATAAGAGCGTAGCCACTACCAAATGTGTTGTCTGTGCAAAGGCAGGTATTGCAAATCGAGCTAAAATAATTCCTGATAGCATTTGGATACCCACTAGAATTAGTGCAATCAAAGCAAATTTATACTGCTTAGACCCCGAATTAAAACTTGTGCGGACCAAAAAGAATAATACGATTACTAAAATCAAAGAACAATATGCCAACCAGCGATGTAATTCAAACTGTTGGCCGATAGTCGTTATAAAATCAGTTCGGGCTATTGTAGAACCGGTTAACAAATCAACCTCTTCCCGGACACCCGTTCCGACAACCACTTGTGTTAGCATCAGTAAAATAGAAGCTATAGCAAGCCCTTTTAATATACCCAACGAACGATTGACCAGTAGGCTTTTGTTTCGTAAAGTAACCGCTTTGAAATAAGTATAAATACTAATACAAACAATTACAATCGCCAAAAGCATATGCACTGTAATAATCCATGGCATCAGATTAGTCGATACTACAATCGATCCTAACCACGCCTGAAGGACTACAACAAAAAGATTGATCACTGACCATACAACGATCGAACTTCGTAATTTTAAATAGGTGAAAGAATAAATCGCTGTTAATAACAAACAGAATCCAGAAACAACACCAACCAACCGATTAATATATTCCGTCCAGGTCTTTGCGACATTAAACTCTTCATGCTGCAAAATACTCTTATCGGTACGGAGTTTGTAAGCCATTTCCTTATCCCCGAAAAATTCTACAATCTTCGCGAAACGTTCGTTCTTCTTTGCTCTTCCTTCAATATAATGCTGTTCATATCCTTGAGGTAATTGAGAAATATCTGTGGGAGGAATAATACGGTTAAAACATTTTGGCCAATCTGGGCATCCCATACCTGACCCTGTACTCCGAACCACTCCTCCAGCAACAATGACCAAAAACAACACAATGATTGTTATAAAATTGGTCTTTATAAATCGCTTCTCAGCTGCTGGAAACATAATACTACCCCTACCTCTTAAAAAAATACAAACTTCTATAAAATAGAGTAGGATTGCTCCCACTCTATTGATAAGATTCTATTAGTCTTTTCTACCATTTTGAGCATTCCATTCTGATTGGATGCGCTCAGCTTCCTCATCTCCTTCAAAATCATGAGGTAAGTTAGAACTCATCGTTTCAGAGAAAGGAACATCTTGAGGAATAAAATCCTCACCATGACCCGGCTTACTATAATCATAAGGCCAACGGTGCACAGTTGGAATCTCACCTGGCCAGTTACCATGAATATGCTCTACCGGAGTAGTCCATTCCAATGTATTCGACTGCCAAGGGTTTTGAGGCGCTTTCTTACCGAAGAAAATCGATGTGAAGAAATTCCATAAGAATGCTACCTGACCTAAGGCAGCGATAATCGCAGCCCAAGTAACCAATTTGTTTACAGAAACCCACTTAGCCATGAAAGCAAATTCTGTAAATGCATAGTATCGGCGGGGAACACCATCAATACCCATAAAGTGCATTGGGAAAAATACCAGATAAGCACCTATGAAAGTCAACCAGAAGTGTAAATAACCTAATTTGGCGTTCATCATACGGCCAAACATCTTAGGATACCAATGGTAAACACCACAAAGCATACCGAAAATTGATGCAGATCCCATCACCAAGTGAAAGTGAGCAACAACAAAATACGTATCATGCAAGTTGATATCTAAAGCCGCATTACCCAAGAATAACCCTGTCAAACCACCAGAGATAAAGAATGATACCAAACCGATAGCAAACATCATTGCAGGAGTGAAACGGATATTACCTTTCCACAAGGTTGCAAGGTAGTTAAATGCTTTTACAGCAGAAGGAACTGCGATAATCAGTGTTGTAATCATAAATACACCACCCAAGAACGGATTCATACCCGTTACAAACATATGGTGACCCCATACGATAAACGATAATACAGTAATACCGATTAACGAATAAACCATGGCATGGTAACCAAAGATTGGTTTACGAGAGTTTGTAGCAATAACCTCAGATGTTAGCCCCAAAGCGGGCATAACAACGATATATACCTCAGGGTGACCTAAGAACCAGAACAAGTGCTGGAACAAAATTGGAGAACCACCTTCATTCGGCAAAATCTGTCCTTGAACAACAAGATCAGATAAATAGAATGACGTACCAGCTGCACGGTCAAAAATCAAAAGAACAACCGCTGAAACCAATACCGGGAATGACAACATACCTACGATTGCAGTCAAGAAGAATGCCCAAATTGTTAAAGGCATTTTCCATAAGTCCATACCTTTTGTACGCATGTTCAAAATTGTACTTACATAGTTAATACCACCGATCAACTGTGAAGCAACAAATAGAACCATACTCACTAACCACAAGGTCATACCAGTTGCAGATCCTGCGATAGCGGTAGGAACAGCCGATAATGGCGGATAGATTGTCCAACCAGCAGAAGCAGGTCCACTCTCTACAAAGAACGATGCCACCATAATCACCGATGCTACGAAGAACAACCAGTAGGACAACATGTTCATAAAAGGAGATGCCATATCGCGTGCTCCGATTTGATATGGAATCAATAAATTACTAAAAGTACCTGACAGACCAGCCGTCAACACGAAGAATACCATTACGGTACCGTGAATGGTTACCAAGGAAAGGAAAAACTCCGGTTTTATACGTCCACCTTCAGCCCACTTACCTAAGAATACTTCTAATATAGGGAACTCTTTATCCGGCCATGCTAATTGGATACGGAATAATACTGATAAAAGCATCGCAAAAACTGCCATGATGATACCAGTGATCAAGAATTGCTTGGCAATCATCTTGTGGTCACCCGAAAAGATATACTTTCTGATGAACGACTCCTCGTGATGATGGCCGTGCGAATCGTGATGTTCAGCGCTATGCGATATTACTGTACTTGACATATTCGATTTTATATTCAAAAATTCTTAATTAGTTCAAAGATGCTGTAACTTGTACACTATCCTTTTTCACGTTAGCTGTTTTACCACTGAACTCTTTTTGCAAATCCTCAGTAAAATATTTATTTTGTTTAGCTAACCATTCTTTATATTTCTCCTCTGTTACGACAACAACTTTCTTCTGCATATTGTAGTGACCAGATCCACAGATCTTATTACACAACATCACGAAGTCATAGTTATAATCACCCAAACGATCGCGCATCTCTTCTGTCGTTACAGTAGGTGTGAATTGGAAATAGTTGGTCATCCCTGGTACCGCATTAATCTGAACGCGGAAATCCGGAATGTAGAAAGAGTGAATAATATCTTTTGAAATGATATGGAAACGTACAGGTTTATTGACAGGCAACCAAATTTCAGATCCTTGAATATCATCCCAAGAATTTTTATCATTAAAGTCAATACCGTATGGATTAGTTGGCGTCGTCATTTTATAATTACGCTTACCAATAACGCCATCTGAACCAGCATAACGAACATTCCATTGAAACTGCTCACCAAGAACCTCAACCTGTAATGCTGATTTCTGAAGATCTTCAGGAATATTTGTAATCGATCTCCACGTAAAGAAACCGAACAATACCAATACTGTCAATACGACAGCAGGAACAATTGTCCACAATTTCTCGATTGCATTGTTATGTGGGTAATAATAAGCTTGACGTTTTGCCCGCATACGGTACAAAAATGTAAACGTTAGCAACAGAATGTGTGTGATAACCAATACAAATGTTGTGATCGCTGTCGTAATGATAAACATGGTATCAATACGCTCGCCATGCTCCGTCACTGCTGAGCGCCAATAAGCTGCTCCCCAATGTACATAGGACCAATACACACCATAAAGAAATACGACCAAGAAAATGAATAACAATGACGATTGAAATGTGTTATTCGCAAACGGATTGTATTTACCGTTCATTTTTCTTGTCAATTCATAGATCGAAAGTACTTTGCCAATAACGGCAACGACTGTACACACAACTAAGAATAACAACACATAATATGTGAAGTTTTTATAAACCTGAGGGTCTATCTGCTTCACTTCTTCAACAGCAGGAGCAGCCGCGCTAGCTTCAGTAGAAGAACTAGCAGATGCAACAGCAGCAGTACCTGCTGCCGCTGTTGTATCTTTTGCAACCGAATCCGTCGCTGCAGGGGCCGCTACCGCTGTAGTTGCCACTTTTGCAGAATCAGATGCTACTGTATCTTGTTGACTCGCCAGGATAGGATTTGCAAAAAGCAACCCTAGAGCAAGCACAAAACCCGAGATGGATTTGAATCTATTATTTAATTTAAAGCTCATTTCTTTTATAACGTTTTTTACGTAACCTTCCTTTAAAAGTGAAACTATATTTGGTGATGCAAACTCTCATCCAACAAAGGATGATTTTTAGGCACCAATGCCTGTTTGCTTAATTTGCTAAACACTAAGAAAGTGAACAAACCTAAGAAACCAAGCGCAGTTCCGATTTCAATGACACCAAATCCTCTGTGCTCTGCTACGGTACCTGGCATAATCATGATGTAATAGTCAAGCCAGTGACCAGCCAACAATAGAATACCAACGAACAACATAACGTTTTGCTTACGTTTTGCATCGCGGTCTACCAATAATAACAAAGGTGCCACAAAGTTAATGATAATACTTAACCAAAACCAAGGTTTGTATTCCGGTTCCCAACGTTTGTAGAAATAAACTGTTTCCTCTGGAATGTTTGAATACCAAATCAGCATGAATTGTGCAAACCAAACGTAAGTCCAGAAGATCGAGAAACCGAACATCAATTTACCCAAATCGTGTAAATGATTTTCGTTTACCCAGTTCATATAACCCGCTTTCTTCAACACAACAACAATGATGGTAATACATGAAATACCACTTACCCACATTGCTGCAAAGTTATACCAACCGAACATCGTCGAAAACCAGTGAGCTTCTAAAGACATCACGGTATCGAAAGACCAGATAGGTGTGGTAAAACCGAAAATAACCAAGAAGATTGCTGACAATTTGAATGACTTTTTATAAGAAGTCAATCCGCCTTCCAAATCCTCTTTATAAGAAAGTTTCGCAAAAATAACTGCAAAAATGCTATATGTACCCATAAATACCACTTGACGGATCAAGAAGAATGGAACATTTAAATAAGCAGATTTCCCTGCGATGATAGGGTCATAATTTGTACTATGCGGATCAGTGATACCGTCTGCATTCCAGTGATGGTATAAATTATGTGTAGTTAAACCTAAACCTACAATAACTAATAAAATCAATGAAGCAATTGGTAAAACACTCGCCATAGCCTGAGGTATACGTACCAAACCTGCAGACCATGCAGATTGGGTCACATATTGCAAGGCAACAAAGAATGTTCCAGCTGCGCATACACATGTAAAGTAATAACCCATCAATAACAAGTTGGCATAAGTACGCTCTACAGTATCGTGATCGCCCGAAAGCAACCCGATAGCTACAGCAGCTATACCTAGTACAACAGCGATAATACTGAACATTTTAGCTTTGCCAGCAAACTCGTATCGCTCGTTGAAATTATAATCGTGATGATGACTGTGAGTTCCCATTTATATATCTGATGTTAGATTATTTCTTTTGTAATTCGTGAACATACATAACAACTTTCCATCTCTCCTCTGGAGATAATTGAGACGCATGTGATCCCATGGAGTTGTGTCCGTAATAAATTGTATGGTAAATTTTACCATCAGTCAAGTCAGCCATCAAACCACCTCGTGAAGAGTTCGCCGCATCTGTTCTATGATAAGATGGTGGCGGAGGAAAGTTCTCTAATTGACGGGTACCTCTTGAATCTGTCACGCTACGGTCTTTGGTGATAGGACCATCACCTTTACCCTCTACACCATGGCATACAGAGCAATACGTTGTGAACAAAGCTTTACCTTTTTCAAGATTTTCGGCATTTACGACTAAAGGACTTTTTACTTCTCTTCCTGCACGCTCATAATCCTCTAATGTATTGGCATACTCAAAACGAGTAAAACCGATAGGATCCGTACCTTTAGGAGGTGTTTGCGCTGTTTTTCCATCAGCAAAATTCGCATTAGGTTGATCCGGATTGAAAGCAAGCGGATCGTACATGTTACGAGAAAACTCTAAACCTGTACTACGAGTTGTTTTGTCACCACAAGAAGAAACAAGTGCTGTCAATGCCACAGCGGCGCATAGCGTTCCAAGTAAATTCTTCTTATTCATAGCTAACATATTTTCTATCATTGTACTTAACTTCAACAGCACCAGCTTCTTTCAATAAGCTATCGATCAAAGCGTGATCTGTATTTTCTTTGGCATCTACTGCAAGGATGAAACGATCATCTGTTGCTCTCAAGTCCATTACACGAGGTGTACGTCCTGGGAATAAGTGGTTACGGAAGAAGAATGTAGCAACCATACCCAAAGCACACAATAAGATGGTAACCTCAAACGTAACCGGAACAAAGTTCGGCATACCAAAAGATGGCTTACCACCGATATTCATCGGCCAATCGTACGCCATTGTATAATACAACAAACTAAAACCTAATGTCGTTCCTAATGCTCCAAAGCAAAATGCTGCGATAGGCAAGCGAGAAGGTTTCACACCCAGCTTTGCCTCGATACCGTGAATAGGCATCGGAGTAAAGCAGTCGTAAATACTTATATTGTTTGCTTGCAATTTGTCGATCCCATGCATCATATCATCGGGATCCGCAAAACTACCTAATATATATTTTGTATTGCTCATTGCTGATTATTTTCTAACTGATAATTCTTTAATCTCTTCTTCTGTCACTGAATCATATTTCTCCAATGATTCTTGGAAGTACTTCACTTGTTCGTCAGGGAATGCACCTTCTTGAGCCAACTTAGTTTTATGTTGTAATGAAGATGACTTCAACAACAATTTCACTTCGGCGATAGCGATACCCGGTAAGAAACGTAAGAACAACAAGAATAATGTAAAGAACAGTCCAATCGAACCTACAAAGATCCCGACGTCTGTCCAAGTTGGGTAGAACATTGCCCAAGATGAAGGCAAGTAATCGCGGTGCAATGAAGTCACGATAATCACAAAACGCTCAAACCACATACCGATGTTAACTACGATCGACAAGATCCAAGAGATCGGAATACTTGTACGGATTTTCTTGAACCAGAATAACTGTGGAGAAATTACGTTACACGTCATCATCGACCAATAAGCCCAAGCGTATGGACCTAACATACGATTCTCGAACGCATACATTTCGTATTCTGAGCGAGAGTACATCGCGATAAATAACTCTGTCAAATAAGCTACACCCACGATAGAACCTGTTGTCATGATGATGATATTCATCGATTCAATATGGAACATCGTAATGTAGTTCTCAAAATTCATTACTTTACGTAAGATCAACAATAAGGTCTGTACCATGGCAAAACCAGAGAAGATCGCACCCGCCACGAAATATGGAGGGAAGATCGTCGTGTGCCATCCAGGAATAACCGAAGTTGCAAAGTCCATGGATACGATCGTGTGTACAGAAAGTACGAGTGGAGTAGAAATACCAGCCAAGATCAAGGACACGATTTCAAAACGTTGCCAAGTCTTAACAGAACCATTCCATCCAAATGATAATACAGAATAGATCTTTTGTTTCAAACCTGTCGCACGGTCACGAATGGTTGCGATATCCGGCAACAAACCACAGTACCAAAATACCAAGGATACTGTAAAGTATGTCGAGATCGCGAACGCATCCCATACTAAAGGAGAGTTAAAGTTTACCCAAAGTGATCCAAATTGATTTGGAAGTGGGAAAATCCAATAGGCCAACCAAGGACGACCCATGTGAGCAACAACGTATGTTGCCGCACAGATTACCGCAAAGATCGTCATCGCCTCTGCAGAACGGTTGATTGAATTACGCCAGTTCTGGCGGAAGATTAATAATACAGCTGAAATCAACGTACCCGCGTGACCGATACCTACCCACCATACGAAGTCGGTGATATCCCAAGCCCAGCCTACAGTTTTATTCAGACCCCAAGCGCCGATACCTGTCCAAAAGGTATAACTAACGCTAACTACCCATAATAAAGCACCCAATACAGCTACGGTAAAACCAATCCACCATGCTTTATTTGGTTTATTTTCAACCGGTAGTAAGATATCATCCGTAATTTTTGCATACGTAATGTCCTTACCGGTCATTAATGGTTCTCTTAATATTGATTCGTTATGCGATGACATAGTATTTTTATTTCAAATATTGTACAAGATTACGCCTCAAAAGTGTTTCTAACTTTTGTCATATAACCGATACCCGGTTGAACATTGATTTCCTCAAGTACGTAATAAACACGCTCGTTGCGTAATGCTTTAGATACTTCTGATGCTGGATCATTGGCATCTCCAAAGATGATTGCATTTGCAGAACATGCTTGTTGACAAGCCATTTGGATATCGCCATCTTTCACTTTGCGATTTTCAATCTTAGCTTGTAATTTACCTGCTTGGATACGTTGGATACACATTGAGCATTTCTCCATTACCCCACGTGAACGCGTTACGACATCTGGGTTTAATACCAACTGTGTAAATTCATTGTTCAAGTAATTGTCAAAGCGGGAATCATTCCAGTAAGCAAACCAGTTGAAACGACGCACTTTGAAAGGACAGTTATTTGCACAGTAACGTGTACCAAAGCAACGGTTGTAAGCCATGTGGTTCAAACCTTCTGAAGAGTGTACTGTTGCCAATACCGGACAAACCGTCTCACAAGGTGCGTGACCACAGTGCTGACACAACATCGGTTGGTGAACAACAGTGACATCTTCGAAATCTAAATCAGCCGAAGCTTTCGCAATTTCCTTCTCTTTTGTAAGATCTTGATCTTTTCCTTCGATCGTATAATAACGGTCAATACGTAACCAGTGCATCTCACGACGACGGCGAACCTCATCACGACCAACAACAGGAATATTATTTTCAACGTTACAAGCTACGATACAAGCACCACAACCTGTACATGCGTTCAAGTCGATCGCCATCACCCATTTGTGACCTGGTTGCTCATACTTGTTCCACAAATCGTATGTTTTGTGATTATCCGTAAAGCGTCCTGCCTCCGAGTTAGGATCTTTCAAATATTTCGCAAATGTCGTCTCACGGATAACGTTACGACCTTCGATGGTATGGTGTGTTTGTGTTTGTGCCAATTGGTAAGTTCCAGACGCTTTCGCTACAGTTGCCTTAGCAACACCTTGTACTGTACCATTGATGATCGAAGCAAAAGGGAACGCGTTTTTACCAACTTCATTACCTGCTTTACCCACTTTTGTACGGCCGTAACCTACAGCAACGGAAACTGTTCCTTGAGCTTGTCCTGGTTGTTGTACAACGGGCAATTCCAATTCAACACCATTTGCTTTGACAGTTACTTTACCGTCTTCACCCAAACCTAATTTCTCAGCATCTTTCGGATTAAGAGCAGCATAGTTATCCCAAGTTACTTTAGAAACTGGGTCAGGTAACTCTTGTAAGTAAGCATTGTTTGCGTAGCGACCGTCACGAAGACCAGCAGGCTCATAAAGTTTCAATTCAAACTCCCCTGCAATCGCCTTGCTTGATGCCTCAATTGCCGAAGCCGCTGCTGCAGCATTTCCTGTAAAAGCAGGAGCTGTTGCCGCTTTGGCACCTTTATATTCAAAACCAGTCTGCAATACAGCATCCCAGTTTTTCGTAGAACCCGCTAAAATTTGTGTAGACCACAGATTCTTAACAAAGTTGTACATATCTGTATTATTTCCAGCCCAAGTCAACAAGCTTTGCTCAACTTGACGTGTTTTGAAAACAGGATTAATCGTTGGTTGGATAATTGAATACAACCCTTCTTTTGGATTGGAATCACCCCAAGACTCTAAGAAAGTACTTGCTGGAGCGATAGCAGTCAATTCAGACGCAGTTTCATCTGCACGCTGCGCGAATGACAACGTGAAAGGAATCTGCTTCAACGCAGCTTTTACATCCTCTGCTTTGAAGTAATCATAAACAGGGTTGCTGTTCAAGAAGAACGCAACGCCAACTTGCCCAGATTTCGCAGCAGCTAAGAACGCTTGGAACGAAGAATCCGAACCTTGGTATTGTTTAGAATAGTTATCCAAGTCGATGATAGTACCATAAGCGCCCAATGCAACGTTGATTGCATTAACCAATACCTGTACATTGACATCGTTAGACCCTGCAACAACAACAGCCGCGCCTTTGCTATTCACCAATTCTTTGGCCGCTAATGCTACACCTTTTTGCGCTTTTTTGTTTGCAGTTGCTCCAGCCAATGATTGACCAGTAATTGCATTATACAAAGCGATTAAGGTAGCCCCCTCTTCCGAAGGTTTGATAGCGATACGAGCATCAGCATTTGTACCCGTCATGGAAAGACCAGATTCAAATTGCACGTGACGTGACATTTTTCCGTTTTTCAACGATTTATAGTCACGATTTTTAGCGTATTGTTGTGTATGCTCCTCACCTGCTAACCAAGTTCCTAAGAAATCAGCCGCAACAGAAACAATCACATTTGCATTTTCAAAATTATAGGACGGAACTACTGCTCTACCAAAAGAAGCCTTATTCGCTTCAATAATACCGCTGTAAGATACAGCATCGTATTGTACATGGTTAACCGTAGGGAATTTCGTTCCGAAAGCGGCAATAGCTGCCAAGGTTGAAGGACTGTTTACCGTATTAGAAACGATCGTAATTTGTTTACCAGAAGACGCCGCAGCATTTAACGCTTTAACAACTTCCCCATCCAATTTGGACCACTCCACATCTTGACCTTTCAATTGTGCCTGTTTCAATTTGGACTCATCATATAAATCCAATACAGAAGCAGCTGTTGTTGAATCCAAACCTTGGTTCAAACCAATTGCATTCGGATTAGGCTCAACATTGATCGGACGACCTTCGCGTGTTTTAACCAAGATACTTTGACCGTTGAACGTCGAAGCATAATAGTTAGGGATACCTGGAGTTACCTCTTCAGGTTTAATCAAATAAGGAACTGCCTTATGCACAGGAGTACGGTTACAAGCCGCTAAAGAAACAGCACCCAAACCAAATCCTAATGCTTTCAAGAAGTCACGGCGAGGAGTTTTTGTGCTCAAGCCAGCTTCATTTAATACATCTTCTACAGGAATAGATTCGGCAAACTCACCCTTGCTTCCTTCAACGAAAGCAGGAGTTTGATTTAACTCTTCCAAACCTTTCCAATATTTTTTATTGCTATCCATTTAAGCTGTATATAAGATTGCGTATTTCAAATAATTATTAATAGTGACATTTACCACACTCAAGACCACCGATCATGGCTGCAGTCATTTTTTCACCCTTCTTAATTCTTTCGTGTGCTTTAATCAAATCTTCATAGTATTTATTATCCGACTTGATATCTGTCTTTTTGTGACAATCAACACACCATTTCATCGTCAATGGAGAGTATTGGTACACCTCTTCCATATTCTGAATTGGACCATGACAAGTCTGACATTCCACACCAGCCACTACAACGTGTTGTGAGTGATTGAAGTAAGCAAAATCAGGCAAGTTGTGGATACGAACCCATTGAATTGGTTTCGGATTGTTACCGTAAGTACGCGTATCAGGATCCCAATCCAAAGCACGGTAGATTTTAGCAATTTCCGGAGAAATTTCACCATCATAATGCTCAGAAGCAGTGACTGTATTGTGACAGTTCATACATACGTTGGCCGATGGAATAGACGCATTTTTTGATTTAAATGCACCACCGTGACAGTATTGACACTCAATTTTGTTAACACCCGCGTGGATTTGGTGTGAGAACTTAATGGGTTGAACCGGCTGATAGCCTTGGTGAACACCAACATTCCACATCGTTTTCCAACCGCCTACAGCTAATAAAGCAACCAACATCAATACCGTAAAACCAACCAGTTTTTTGTTTTTAACGAATGCTTTCGCAAACTTCACAAAACGCTGATTATCTTCTGGTTCCTGTTGTGCAGCAATAGCTTCCTGGTTTTTAGCAATTACATTTTCCAGCGTACGAATCACACGATTCAACACCACAATAACCACCACAGCCAAAACAACAACTGCGATCAAGCCCAAAATCATGAACATCGACGCGTTATCATCTTTAGCACCAGCACCACCATTGGTTGCATCTTTCGGTTTCTCCTTAGAAGCATCCGTGATATACGCTAATACCGATCTAACCTGATCATCAGATAAATCAGTAAAAGAAGTCATCACAAGCTTGTTGTTCTCTTCGAAGATTTTAATCGCCTCAGCATCACCAGAAGCAATTAACGCCTGAGAGTTCTTGATCCACTTGATTAACCAAGCTTCGTCTTTCGTCTCTGGAATCCCTTTCAAAGCAGGACCGACCACTTTTCTGTCAATGGCGTGACAGGATGTACACTTAGATTTGAAGATTTTTTCACCTTCCTTGACATCTTGCGCATGCAACGTCGTAACGGCAAATAATAGCATCAAACTCGTTGACACCACCCTCGCAAGGCTTCCCAAAACGGATGAGATAGTTCTCATATTTAGCACTTTATACTATTTATTTGTGAATGTAAAAAATTAACTCCCATGGTTAAAGGAGCCACTACCCCCCTAACAATGCCACAAAAGTATGATTTATTAATAAATCGCTGACAATTTTGTGACCTTTAATATCAATTTATAATCATTCTAAACAAATGCGTTTAAACAAGGATAAAATAACATTTCGCTATTAAAGTAGTTCCATCGCTACAACTTTTCATTTGGATAGCCAATCAAATATAAGACAATTCCATGACAGTTTAAAATGTGTAAAAAGCCAGCACTGTCATTTATACAAAAGGTGTTTTTTTAGCTTGAATTGCGTAACTTTAAAAACAGGAATCGATAGCCTTTCAGGATAGGGTTGCAAGCTTAAAAAAAACCACACTTTAATTGTTTATAAAGACTTTGGTAAAGATTCCTGCTGCAGTTATATCATATTAGGTAGTAACTACGCGAAAATAGAGCTGTCCAACACATGCCAGCTCTGCATATCACTAAACTTATAACAAAGAACACCACAGAGATGGAAGAAAACAAAAAATACAATCCGTTAAGTAAAGAAGAGGAATATGTTATTGTACATAAAGGAACCGAGCGCCCATTTACAGGCGAATTGTTAGACAATAAGCACAAAGGAACTTATATCTGCCGCCGTTGTGACAGCCCATTATACCGTTCAGAGTCAAAATTTGAATCTGGCTGTGGTTGGCCAAGTTTTGATGATGAAATTCCCGGGGCAATTACAAGGATTACCGATGCCGATGGTCGCCGCACTGAAATCCTTTGTAGTAATTGTGGCGCGCATTTAGGCCATGTATTCCTCGGAGAAGGCTTTACGACAAAAAACACGCGTCACTGCGTCAATTCTATTTCAATGAAATTTGTAGCCGATCCTACAGCGTAACTTTCACTTTGGTCGACTCCCGAACTTTCAGTTCACAAGGCAACACCATTTTACGTGTTGCTTTTATTTTGCCTTGAAGACGAAGCAACAAAATATTGATCAGGTTCTCTGCAATATCCTTGATCGGCTGCGAAACCACCGTTATAGAGGGTTCGACCAATTTAAAGGCTGTGTGATCGTCAAATGCAATCACCGCAGGCATCGGAAAGTTATACTTTTTAGAAGCTTTCAGACCAGAAATAGCCAAATAGTTTGTTGAGAACAATACAGCATCCAGTCTATTTTCACAGATAAACTCCCGCAACGCTTCCATGGCCTCTTCGTCCGATGCATCCATCTGGATCTTTTGAATAAAACTCTGCTGCTTATTGTTGTCCATCGCTTTCAGATATCCCTCAGAGCGTTCCTTCATCTGGGTCTGATCGGAATAGAGCGACACAAATCCAATACGTCTATACCCCTGTTGACACAAATGGTCACTCGCATCAAAAGCCCCTTGAAAATTGTCGGCCCCAACATAGTCCGTTTCAAGCCCCGGAAAATACCGGTCAAAAAGTACCACTGGAATATTATTCTGCTGCAACTGCTTTACCGTATCTTCCAGTCCATCGGATGGGGTAATAATAAAACCATCTACCTGTCGATCGTAAAACATCTGGATTAATTCTTTCGCTTTCTCTACATCATTGTTCGTACTACAATAAATAATACGATACCCCTGCTCATAAACCTTACTTTCGATCAGACGCGCGATATTCCCAAAAAAGGGATTGGAAATATCTTCGATAATCAAACCCAGAATCTTCGTCTTGCCTGTGCGGAGACTTTTGGCCAATTCATTGGGTTTATAACCCACTTTTTTGACATAGTCCAGCACCCGTTTAGTCAAAGCCTCACTAATACGCTTTTCTTTGGCCTTATCATTTAAAATAAAGGACACAGTAGTGACAGAAATCCCCAACGCCTTTGCGATATCACTGATCAGAATACGTTTCTTCATGTAGTAGTAGTAGGTTTGTTAAGTTTTTTATTTCGAAGATTACTAAAGTAAAAAATTTAACGACAATTTACTAAAAATAATAATAAAATTGCGCTAAAAGGTTTTATTTACTAATTTTAAGCAGTTTTCAAATACCCGAACAAAACCTATGACAGGAAATAAACTATTCAAAACAGTGTTGGGCACACTAATTTTGCCATTTTGCGCACAAGCCCAGCAAAATCTCACACAATATGTCAATCCCTTTATTGGGTCTGCAGACCATGGCCACGTCTTTGTCGGTGCCAATGTACCTTTAGGTGCAGTGCAACTAGGCCCAACTCAAATTCCACAGATTTGGGACAAGTTCAACGGATGGGATTGGTGCAGTGGCTACAATTACAAAAGCCAGGAAATTTTGGGCTTTACCCATACCCACCTGAGCGGAACAGGTATCGGCGACCTCAACGACCTGATGATTGTTCCAGCCAATGGAAAATTACAATTAACACCAGCGGAATTCAACAAAATGAGTACCGGTTATGGATCTTCTTTTAAAAAGGAAAATGAAGTCGCCAAACCTGGTTTCTATAGTGCCTATTTGGATGACTATCAGGTGCAGGCCAATTTGACGGCAACGGAACGAGTGGGCTACCATCAATATCGTTACGAAAAAACGGAGAATGCCCATATTTTGGTCGATTTAGGATACCACATCAATTGGGATAAACCAACAGACACCTACCTCAAACAGGTGAACGACTCGACTTTCGTTGGTTACCGCTTTTCAACAGGATGGGCCACCGACCAAAAGTTATATTTTGCGATCAGAACTTCCCAACCGATACAAAAAGTAAGATTTTTCGACGGAAAAGAAGAAAAGTTAGGCCAAACGACATTCAAAGGGCAGGCAATCAAAGCGGCTTTATTCTTCGATGCTGTTAAAAACAAAACCATCGAACTCAAAGTGGGTATTTCTCCTGTTAGCTCGACCAATGCGCTGAATAATATCAACGCAGAGATTCCAGGCTGGAATTTTGAAAAAGTAAAGCAAGACGCAGATCAACGTTGGAACAAAACATTAAATAAAATCCAATTCGAAGCAGATAAAGACACAAAGACCATCTTCTACACCGCGCTATATCATACCTACTTTGCACCTACCATTTTTAATGATGCAAATGGAGACTATATGGGCACCGATAAACAGGTTTATGAAAAACAAGATTTTGTCAATCATACCGTATTTTCCCTTTGGGACACCTACCGTGGCCTTCACCCGCTGATGACCATCTTGGAAGACCGCAAAATCAACCAGGACTTTATCAAAACTATGTTGGCAATCTATCAGCAACAAGGTAAATTACCGATGTGGCACTTACAGGGCAATGAGACCAATACCATGGTGGGATTACCTGCGATTCCAGTCATCGCTGATGCCTTCTTAAAAGGGATCATTGACGAGAAAGATTATCCATTGGTCTGGGAAGCAGTTAAGACAACAGCCATGGGTAATGACCACGGATTGAAATATGCGCGCGAACTGACCTACATTCCTATTGATAGCATGCCTAACGAATCTGTAGCCTGGGCCCTTGAATATGCCATCGCAGACTTTGGTGCTTACAAGATTGCGGAGAAACTTGGGAAAACCGAAGATGCCGCTTACTTCAAAAAACGCTACAAACTTTATGAGCAATATTTTGACAAAGAAGTCGGGCACTTCGTCGGTAAAAAAGCCAATGGCGAGTTTCGCAGACCTTTCGACCCACTCATGGCTAAACACCGCGAGAACGACTACTGCGAAGGAAATGCATGGCAATATACCTGGTTAGTACCTCAAGATGTCAAAGGTCTGATTAATCTTTTCGGTGGTGAAGATAAATTTTTGAAAAAACTGGATTATTTTACGACCATGTCATCGGATCTTGGCGGTGAAGCCTCTCCAGATATTTCAGGACTAATCGGCCAATATGCGCAAGGTAACGAACCAAATCACCATATCCCTTACTTATATGCTTACGCTGGACAACCTTGGAAAGGTGCAGCTTTAGTCCGTAAAGCGATGACTGAGTTTTACACAAACACTCCAGCTGGTCTATGTGGCAATGATGACGTCGGACAAATGAGCGCATGGTATGTGTTCTCAGCAATGGGCTTCTATCCATTGAATGCAATGAGTGGTGTTTATGTCTTCGGATCCCCGATGATGCAACATGCGAACATCAATTTACCAAATGGTAAAACTTTAGCTATCGATGTTAAAAATCAAGGCAAAGCAAATCAATACATCAAATCGATCAAATTAAATGGCAAGTCTTACACTAAAACGTTCATTACACATGCGCAACTTTTAGAAGGTGGACAGATGGAAATCGAGATGAGTGCTACGCCAAACAAAAACTTTGGTAAAAACAAAGCCGATTGGCCTTCAAGCATTGACAATAATTAACTGAAAAATTGTCAGTAAAACATTAATGGATTAATATTTGTTAATACCTTAATAACATATTTAAGGAGAAATAAAACATGGCAGATTTCAAAAACATCAATATACAAGATATCCCAGACGGAGGTGATAATCCAAAAGACTTCTATGAAACTTTCAAAGAGCGCTTAGAAGACTTAGAAACATTTCCAAAGGACTATACGTACAAATTCATCTTACCGAAAGATCAGGACCACTTCAATCAAATCCAAAGTGTATTTGATGACACAGGTGCCCGATTTGATTTCAAGGACTCCAAAACAGGTAAGTACACTTCGATTACGGTAAACTTGAACGTAAAAGACGCCGATCAGGTAATCTACTTCTACAAGGAAGTAGCGAAGATAAAAGGTGTTATCATGTTATAAAAGAACAAATCAGGCTGTCGAATTGACAGCCTGATTTGTTTTCCGCTCTACATATTACCTTACTACTCCCCTATTTCAGGATTACGACATCAAGCCAATAATCACCACTAAATCTTTTACTAGCATGGTGTAGCTTGAATAGATTAACAGCAGCCTCTTCATTTAAAAAATCCAAAATTCGTTTGACGTCCCGTCGGGCAGCAAACTGTTTCCAGCTATTTTTCCGATCATAAAAAAAATACATTTGTCCATCCACGCTATTCCAAGTCCCGCCCAGCGCATATAACTTCGTTTCACTAACCAGTATATTAAAATAATCTTTATATGCGGCGCAATCGAGCGTAATCTCTTTATTTTTATTAGCCATCCAGTCAAATCGATACAAACAATACATTGGATTCCCATAGTAAATACCAGGTTTATGGGGAATCTTGGCCTCCTCAAAAAATTGCTTGAGCAATTTCACTACTTCTGGCTCGCCATCGTATGCTAAGGGCACAGAGCTAAGCTCACGATCCATATATAATGTAAAAGAAGACAGATTAAGTCCCCATCGTCCTTGATGAACCAATAAAAACTTAGACAAACGTTCCAACAGCGGCCCCATTCCACCCCTGAATGAGCCCTGTACGGAAAGTGCCTCAAATGGTCTCGCCTCATTAAAAGCATAAGGGCTTTCGTACACATCCAGCACAACACGGTTATATTCCCGATCAAAATTAACGTAAAGCTCCTCTATCATGGAATCCCGGATAGCTTTATCCTTTATAATTAACCTATTCAGAGGCCAAAATAAATCATGATTATAAGGCCACAAAATGGCATGGCCCAATTTATAAAACTCATAACGTCCTCTTGGCAAGATCATATTATTTTTATGTGCATAATCTTGTACAGAGACAGACAGCTCCTGAAATTTATCCCCATAGGACCGCTGTCCATAAACTGACAAATGTACTAGGACAAACACCAAAATCTGACTGGATTTAAACAGAAGCAAACGAAGTATACGTTTCATAGGATAAAGATGCCGCTAAGTTTTATTTTCCAT